>DATFVU010000119.1:0-9478 GCA_035260145.1 Candidatus Polarisedimenticolia bacterium
GTCGCGCAGTCGCTCCCATCGATCGGCCGGCCGATCGACGGCGTCACGGTGCAGGTGCTGGACCCGTCCCGCCGGCCGGTCTCCCGCGGGGAAGCAGGCGAGCTGTACATCGGCGGAGCCGGCGTGGGCCGCGGCTACCTGAACCGCCCGGATCTGACGGCGCAATCCTTCGTCAAGGATCCGAGGAGTTCCGACTCTTCGGCGCGCCTGTTTCGGAGCGGCGACCTGGCCCGCATGCTTCCCGACGGCAGCATCGCCTTCCTGGGGCGGATCGGCGATCAGATCAAGGTTCGCGGCCGTCGCATCGAGGCGGAGAAGATCGTGGCGGCGCTCAACGAGCATCCGGCGGTGGAGGAAAGCGTCGTCGCTATCGCTCCCGGTCCGGGCGACATGCGGCTCGTCGCCTACATCGTGCCCACGGCGGATCAACACCCCGTCCCCGGCGCGCTCAGGGACTATCTGGGGATCCGGCTTCCCGACGAAATGGTCCCGGCCACGTTTGCGGTGTTGCCGTCCCTTCCCCTCGACGCGAACGGGAGAGTGGACCGCGAATCTCTCCCCGCGCCAGGAGAGGCCGAGATCCTACGGGACGAGCGGCGTGTAACGCCGTAGTCCCAACGTTCAGCGTGCCGCCGCGACGCCGGTGGTCTGTTCGTCGACGGTGACCGGCCGCAGGCGAATCTCGATGCGCCGGTTCTTGGCCCGCCCTTCCGCCGTGTCGTTGGCGGCGACGGGACGCGTGTCGGCCAGCGAAGCCGCCAGGAGACGGGCGCTGGTGAGGCCCGAATCGGCGAACAACCGGACGACGCTCGCGGCCCGCGCCCCTGCAAGCTCCCAGTTGGTGGGATAACGGTTCATCAGACTTCCGCCGATCGGTTTGTTGTCGGTGTGGCCGGTGACCACGATCTGGAAGTTGGTCTGCTTGAGCTGTTCGGCGACGCGCTGCAGGACCTCCTTGCCGTTCTTGTCGAGGGCGGCAGAGCCGGAGGCGAACAGGATCTCCTGCGACACGTTGACGCTCAATCCGTCCCGCATCTGCTGGACCTGGATCTGCCCCGCCTCCAGCTCCTTCTTCAGGCTCCCGAGCAGGCCGTCGTATGTGGCCTTGATCTGCTTGGATTCCTCTTCATTCTGCTGCAGCTGCGAGCCGAGCGCCTTCTCCTGTTCCTGCATCTTGGCCAGGCGCTCCTCGAGGGCCGTCTTCTCGGAGGCCAGGGCGCCCTTCTCCTGCTCGAGCGCCTGGCTCTTGTCGTTGGCGTTCTTCAGATCGCTCTGCAACGCCCTGTTGCGGTTGTCCAGGCCGTCGCGCTCCAGCTGCAGCGCCTTGTACTTGCCGCTCGACACGCATCCCGAAGCCAGCACCAACAGGGTCCCGAGGATCACCGCGGCCGCCGCGGTCGCGGGGCGCGCAGGACGACACGAACGAACCACTCGCGTGTGCATCATGTCCTCCTCCTGGCCGTCGAGACACGGGACTCACCCCCGAGAGCGCCCGTCATCCGAAGCCGAGCAAGTCTATTCAAGCCGGAGGAGGACATGCAAGTGCCTTGATCGCCGCCGGAGATTTGCGGGCGACGGCGGCGACGGCGCCGGGCGCTCGGTGCTATGATCCCGCCCGTCGATCCCATGCACGATCTCACGCAAGGCTCGGTCCGCAGGCATCTGCTGTCCCTCTCCGCCTTCATGGCGGTGAGCATGGTGTTCCAGACCCTGTATTACCTTGCCGATCTCTATTTCGTCGGACGATTGGGGAAGGAGGCGATCGCCGCCGTCGGCCTGGCGGGCAACCTGATGGTCGTGGTCCTGGCCATCACGCAGACGATCAGCGTGGGTACCACGACCCTGATCTCGCACGCCGTCGGCCAGAAGGACCACGCCCGCGCCGCCCTGCTGTTCAACCAGGCGTTCGTGCTGTCTCTCCTTGTGGGCGTCGGAGTGGCGGCGCTCGGCTTCGGTCTGCGCCGGAGCTACTGCCGCTGGCTCGGCGCCGACGGCCCCACGGCGGAGCTGGGCGTGGACTACCTGAACTGGTTCATCCCCGCGATGTCGCTGCAGTTCGCAATCGTGGCCATGGGCGCCGCGCTGCGCGGCAGCGGAGTCGTCAAGCCGACGGTCGGCATCCAGGTCCTGACCGTCATCCTCAACATCGTGCTGGCTCCGGTGCTCATTCTGGGATGGGGCACCGGCCGGCCTCTCGGCGTGGCGGGGGCGGCGCTGGCGACCTTTCTCGCCATCCTGACGGGCGCGATCATCTTCTGGATCTATTTTCTGCGGCCGGAGAACTATCTGAAGTTCTCGATCGCCCAATGGAGGCCGAGACGTCCTCTCTGGTGGGGGATGACCCGCATCGGTCTGCCGGCGGGCGGCGAGTTCGCTCTGATGTCGGTCTACATGGTTCTGGTCTATCGGATCATCCGCGACTTCGGGGCCGCGGCGCAGGCCGGCTTCGGCATCGGCGCCCGCGTGATGCAGGCGATGTTTCTCCCCGTCATGGCGATCAGTTTCGCCGCGGCGCCCCTCGCCGGCCAGAACTTCGGCGCCCGTCACGCGGATCGCGTCCGACAGACCTTCCAGTGGGCCTCGATCCTGGTCTCGGCGCTCATGGTTCTCTTCACCCTGCTGAGCCACGTCGCTCCCGACTCCCTGATCCGCGTCTTCTCCGCCGAGCCGGAAGTGATCGCCTTCGGGTCCGGGTACCTGCGCATCATCTCGTACAATTTTCTGGCGATGGGCCTGATCTTCACCAGCTCCAGCATGTTCCAGGGCATGGGGAACACTCTGCCGCCCCTCGCCTGTTCGTCGCTGCGACTCCTTCTGTTCGCGCTCCCGGCCTACCTTCTGTCCCTGAAGCCCGGATTTGCGATTCGGGACATCTGGGAGCTGTCGGTGGCCTCGGTCGCGATCCAGGCCGTTTTGAACCTGATCCTGTTGCGGCGCGAGTTTCGCCGCCGTCTGACGTTCGAGCCGACGACGCCCATCCCGTCTCCGGCGATCGGCGCTCAGAGCGCCGGCACGTAGGTCCCTCCAGGGTGGCCGACCGGGACACGTCGCTCATTCGGGCCGTCGGGGCCTGGGGCCTCGCGGCCAGCATCGTCAACGTGACCGTCGGCGGAGGCATCTTTCGTCTGCCCGCCGGAGTCGCCGCCTCGCTCGGGACGGGGGCTCCTGCGGCGTACCTGGTGTGCGGGGCGGTCATGGGATTGATCGCCCTCTGCTTCGCCGAAGCGGGCAGCCGCGTCGCCTCGACGGGCGGGCCGTACGCATACGTCGAGGTCGCGTTCGGTCCCTATTTCGGCTTTCTGGCCGGAGTGCTGGTGTGGCTCCTCGGCACCTTCGCCGTGGCGGCCGTCTCGACCATCTTCGCCGACTCCGTCGGGGCTCTGACGCCGTCTTTCAATGGAGCGCTTCCCCGGGCGCTCATCCTGATGACCGTCCTGGCCGTGCTCAGCGGCGTCAACATCCTGGGGGTCCGGCAGGGAACGTTTCTGAACGCCGTGGCGACCGTCGCCAAGCTCCTGCCGCTTCTCCTGTTGATCGCCGTCGGGCTGTTCACCGTAAGGCCCGAGCATCTCGCATGGTCGCAGGGTCCGATGCCGGGGGCCGTCGCCCGCGCCTCGATTCTCCTGATCTTCGCCTACAGCGGCATCGAGAGCGCCCTGGTGCCGAGCGGGGAGATCAAAGACGTGAGGACGACGGTGCCGCGCGCCATCCTGGTCGCGATGGCGGCGATCACCTTCCTTTATCTGGCGCTGCACCTGGTGGCCCAGGGCGTCCTGGGGGATGACCTCGGATCCCAGCGGGCTCCTCTCGCGGAGGCCGCGGCGAGGGTGTTCGGGCCCTGGGGACGCACGTTTCTGCTGCTGGGCGCGACGGTGTCGATGTTCGGCTACCTGTGCGGTATGACCCTCGCGGTTCCGCGAGCCCTGTTCGCCTTCGGGAGGGACGGGTTCCTGCCGCGGCCGATCGCGGCGATCCACGGCCGCTATCGAACGCCGTACGTGGCCATCGTCGTTCAGAGCGCCATCGTGTGCGTTCTCGCGATCACGAACGGGTTCGAGTACCTCGCCATTCTGGCGAACCTGGTCACGCTGATTCTCTACGGGATGTGCTGCCTGGCGGCATGGCAGCTGAGGCGGCGAGGCGTTCAGGCCGGCGGTGCTCCCCTTCGCGTGCCGGGCTCGCGAGTCCTGCCGTTCGTCGCCTGCGCCATCATCGCCTGGCTCCTCACCAGCGTGACGCGCCAGGAGTGGACGGTGGCCGGCGCGGTCATCGCAGTCGCCTCGCTCGTCTTCCTGGCGGCTCGCGGCAGGCGCGCTCCGTCGGGATCTCCGGTCCGGGATCCCTGAGGTCCGTCACCGGGCCCGGGCCTCACCTGCGGCCGACGACGCCGTCCTTCCGCGCCTGCCGGAACGCCTGCCATCCGGGGATCCCGTTCACGCCGCCGCCGGCATGCGTCGCGCAGGAGCCGTGGTACAGGCCCCTGATCGGAGTGCGATAGTCGGCGTATCCCGGAGCCGGTCGCATGTGGAACAGCTGGTCGACCGACAGCTCGCCATGGAAGATGTTTCCGCCGATGAGGCCCAGATCGCGCTCCATGTCGTAGGGACCGATCACCTGCCGGGCGATGACGGCGCGCTTGAAGTTGGGCGCGAGCTCCGTGTACAGGTCGATGATCCGATCGGCGTACGCCTCCAGCTCCTGCCGGTGCGGCTCTTTGTTCCAGTCGTCCGGCACCCACTGCGTGAACATCGAGAAGACGTGGATCCCCTTCGGCGCCAGGGTCGGATCGAGCGACGTCGGAATCGTCCCGTCAACGAAAGGTGCTACGGCGGCCTTGCGCTCGATGTGGGCGTCCTGGAAGGCGCGCTCCGCATAGCGGGGCGAGAAGCAGAGCTCCACGGAGCCGGTGTGATGCTCCTGAAGCTGCGTGCCGGGATCGGCCCTGAAGCTGGGCAGCTCCGACAGCGCCACGTTGATTTTCACGACGCCTGAGCGGGTCTTCCAGCGCTCGATGTCGGTGACGAATTCGGCGGGGAGCTCCTTCCGGTCGATCAGCTGCAGGAAGGCGATCTTCGGATGGATCGAGGTGACCACGACCGGGGCGTGAATCTCCTCGCCGCTCTTCAGCGCGACTCCGGTGACCCGGCCGTCCCGGACCAGGATCTTCGCCACCGGGGCGCTGGTCCTTACCTCGCAGCCGTGGTGCTCGGCGGAGCGCCTTATCGAATCCGACACCGCGCCCATCCCCCCCTCCTGAAAGCCCCACGAACCGAGATGGCCGTCCCCCACGTCGCCGATCGAGTGATGCAGCATGACGTAGGCGGTCCCGGGCTCGTCGGGGCCGGCCCAGGTGCCGATGACGCCGTTGATCGCCAGCATCCCCTTGATGGCGTCCGACTCGAACCAGTCGCTGACCAGGTCGGTCACGCTCATGCTGAACAGGCGGGTCACGTCGGCCACGCCGCGCACTCCCAGCTTGCGCACCTTCCAGGCGGTCTGGGCCTGGCCCAGCAGATCGCCCGCGGTCATCGCCCCGAGCTTCGGCGGGACGTGCAGCAACAGGGGCCCGAGCACGTCGGCGACGCCCTTCAGCCACGCCTCCCACTTCGGCATGGTCTCGGCGTCCTTCTTCGAGAACTGTGCTATCGACGCGTGGCTCCGCGGAGCGTCCGAGGCGAACACCTTGATGGAACGGCCGTCGGGGTAGGCCTGGTAGTAGGGGCCGAAAGGCGTCACCTTGTAGCCAAAGTCCTTGAGGCGGAGCTCCCGGATGATGGTGGGGGGCATCAGGGACATGACGTACGAATAGGTCGTGACCCTGATCTCCGGGTGATCCGGGAAAGGCGCGCTGGTGTCCGCGGCGCCGCCGGTCTTGTGGCGCGCCTCCAGAACCACGGTGCGGGCGCCCGCGCGGGCGAAATAAGCGCCGCTCACCAGTCCGTTGTGTCCCCCGCCGATGATGATCGCGTCGTAGGCCCCGGTCGACATCCCTTCCCCCTCTCGAGTCACGCTTGAGGCGTCATCGGTTCGTGTCGCGTGCCCCGATTATCGTCCAGCCTGACCTATAATGAGCCCATCCATTTCACGGGCCCCGGGACGTTCGGGTTCAGGGCGGGCCCGCCGAGCGTTCGGATGAGCCGAAAGGAAGTCCCGCGCCGCCTGGCCACGGCCCTCACGGGGCGCTGCTTCGTCCATCCTTCCCTCGACTACCTGTTGATCGGCGGCGGGTTGAGCCTGCTGGTCACGGCGGTCGTCCTGATGAACCCGGCGCATCCGGAGCTCCTGGGCGCCGGGACCCTGTCCTGGATCGTCCTGTTCAGCAACGGCTCGCATTTCGCGGCGTCGACCGTGCGCCTCTACACGAAGCCCGGCGCCGCCGGCGCCATGCCCTTCCTGTCGAAGGCCGTGCCGCCGATCGTCATCATCCTCATGACGCTCGCCGTCGTGTACGTGGGGCGCGTGGGGACGATCCTGGACACGCTCTACCTGACCTGGTCCCCCTACCATTACTCCGCGCAGGCGTACGGCCTGGCGGTCATGTACAGCTACCGCTCCGGGTGCGCTCTCGAGCCCCTGGACAAGAAGCTGCTGCGCTTTGTGTGCATGATCCCGCTGTTCTACATGGGGGGCCATCTCCTCGGCTCCCGGCTGCCCGTCCCGATCGACACGCTTCTGCCGGGCATCGCGGGTCTCCTGCCGGCGCTCGAGACCCTGCTCGTGGCCGCCGGCGCCACAGCACCGTTCCTGCTGTACGCCAAGGTATGGCGCTCCAGGAGCGGGCCGATGCCGCTGATCAGCCTCCTGACCGTGATCAGCAACGCGGTCTGGTTCTTCGTGCTCGATCCTCTGAGCGCCTTTCTATGGGCCACCGTGTTCCACGGCCTGCAGTACCTGGCGATCGTGATCATCTTCGACGTCAAGGATCGGATGGCTCTGCCCGGGAACGCGCAAGGCCGCCTGTTCCACGCGCTCTGGTTCTACGGAATGTGCCTGGCGCTCGGCTGCACGCTGTTCATCGCCCTTCCGAAGGCCTACGCCGCCATGGGGTTCGACTACTTCGACGGCCGGCTGGTGTCGGTGGCGGTGATCAACATCCACCATTTCATCGTGGACGCGTACATCTGGCGCCTGGGGAAGGGGGACACCAATCGCAAGATCATCGAGGGGGTCTACTGAGGGGCGGCCGCCGGAAGTTCACGAGCAAGGGGCGCAGGGCCAGTGCTATGAAGAACAGAATGACGACGCTGGAGGAGGCCCAATCCCGGGTCGGCATCCGTCTGGAATCCGAGGTGGCCGCCGGGGCCTCCGTCGCCGCTCCGTAGCGCTGCGAGGCGGCGGCGACGAGCGCGGCGCTGGCGTGCAACAGGGCGTGTGAGGCGTCGTTTCGCTGCAGACGCGGGACGATGTAACGCTCGATGAGAGCCTGCACGCGGGCGTCCGGCAGGAAATCCTCCACACCTTGCCCCGTGGCGATGACGACCCCGTGCTCCTGCATCGCCAGGGCCACGACGATGCCGCGATCCGCCGCCTCCCTTCCGAGCCCCCACTCCGGCCCCGCCCGCGCCAGGACGTCTTCCAGCGCCTCTCCCTGAAGGTCCGGGAAGGTGACGACGGCGATCACAACACCGGTCTTCTCGCGCAGATCGCGATGGCTCCTCTCCATGGTGCGCCGGTCGTCCGCGGAGACCACGCCCGCCAGATCGTGCACGGAGGAATCGCCGCGAGGCGGGAGGTCGACGCGCGCCTCGCTCGTCGCGGCCGCCGCCAGGAACAGGACCGCCGCCGCAAGGAAACGAACGGGGTGTCTCATAGTGCCGTTGACCGCATTTTAGTCGAAAGAAAGGCCTCCTGTTCGTTCGAGTGGGCTGTGCGAACCGACCTTCGATCGGCTATTCTCCTCCGACAGGCGGAGGCAGACGCACGATGACCCCGATATCGTCTGTGAACACGGAGGAAGGGACCGCGACCGCGGCGGTCCCGGCGAAAGGGCGCCCGGTCGAGCACGCCTGCTTCTGGCTGGCCGGAAGACGGCGCCAGGCCGATCCCCCGCTGCTCGGCAGGCGCGAGGCCGACATCGTCATCGTCGGCGCCGGGCTCACGGGGCTGTGGACGGCGAACTTTCTGAAGACGCTCGATCCGGCTCGGGAGATCGTCGTCCTGGAGCAGGGGATCGCCGCGTATGGCGCGAGCGGAAGAAACGCCGGCATGCTGGGAGAAGGGATCGATCACTCGCACCAGCTCGCCATCTCCCACTTCGGACGCAGGGAGGCGGCGCGCCTGGCGCGCCTGGGCGTGGACAACCTGGCCGGCCTTCTGCGATTCCTGGAGGAGAGGGGGATCGAATGCGATCTCGAGCGCACGGGGCAACTGCAAGTCGCCCTGAACCCCTCGCAAGTCGAGGAGCTGCGCGAAGCGCGGGACGTCGCCCGGCGGCTGGGACTCGAGCATTACGAGCTTCTGAATGCCGAGGCGACGCGTGCCGAGCTGAACTGCGCGCGTTACCAGGCGGGGCTGTTCAATCCACACGGCTGCATCCTCGATCCGGTGAAGCTGGTCGAGGGGCTGAAACGGGAGGCGACGCGGGCGGGGACCGTTTTTCACGAGCGCACGCGGGTCACGAGCATCGAGCGCTCGAACGGCGGCGTCCGGCTGCGGACGGCTCATCTTCCGGGGGCGGCGGGGACCGAGTCGCACATGGAGGCGACGGGAGTCGCGGCCGATCGGCTTCAAGCCGCAGCCTCGCGGCTGAAGGCCGCCGCGGCACGCGTCCGGGTCGGGATCCCGCCGGGCGCCGAAGGGGAGATCCTGGCCCGCCGCGTGATCCTGGCGACCAGCGCCTACACGCATCAGATCCTTCCGCGCGTGCAGAGCCGATTCATCCCCCTCTACGACTATGTCCTGGCGAGCGATCCGTTGAACGAAGAGCAGATGTCACGTCTGGGCTGGCGGCGGCGTAGCGGCGTCGCCGACATGCGCTCGTTCTTCAAATACTATCGATTGACCCGGGACAATCGGATCGTCTGGGGCACGAGCGAGGCGGCCTACTACGGGGGCAATCGTGTTTCCGAGGCCTTTGACCATTCACCGAAGCACTACGCTGCCCTCGAGGAAAGCTTCCGCCGGCACTTCCCACAGCTGGCAAACCTGAAGTTTCCCTACCGCTGGGGAGGCCCCATCGCGTCGACGACGCGCCTGACTCCGTTCTTCGGCACCGCGGCGAAGGGGAGGATCGCCTACGGGCTCGGATACACGGGGCACGGCATCGCCTCCACACGGATCGCGGGGCGAATCCTGGCGCATCGCGTGCTCGAGCTGCCGAGCTCGCTGCTGGAGCTCGAGATGGTTCGGAGAAAACCGATTCCGTTTCCGCCGGAGCCCTTTCGGCGCGTGGGGGTGGCCCTGGTCACCGGCGCTCTGCGAAAGGTCGACGCCGGCGGCCGTCCGGGAGTTCTTCTGAAAGCGCTCGAGAGGTTAGGGA
>DATFVU010000120.1:0-6273 GCA_035260145.1 Candidatus Polarisedimenticolia bacterium
GTCGTCTCCCAGGATGGCGCCCCGGGCGATCTCCCGATAGCGGGCCACCCCCGTCTCGTAGGGGATGCCCGCCGCCGTCAGCTCCTCTTCGTTCTTGCCGACCATCGAGATCTCGGGGATCGCGTAGATGCCGTAGGGGAAGAGGTGCGGCAGCGACGCCGCCGGCAGGCCCAACGCGTGGCAGGCCGCCAGGCGTCCCTGCTCCATGGAGGTCGAGGCCAGCGCGGGGAAGCCGATGACGTCCCCAACCGCGTAGATGTGCGGCACGGTCGTCTGATAGCACTCATTCACCTTGAGGCGGCCGCGCTCATCCGCCGCCAGTCCGGCGGCCGCCAGATCGAGGCCGGCGGTCGCACCGACGCGGCCGACGGAGTACAGAATCATCTCCGAGATGATCCGCTTGCCCGATTTCAGGAGGGTCACGGCGCGGCCCGGCCGCTCGAGCCTGACGGATTCGACCTCTTCGTGCAGCCGGAACGTGCAATTCGAGTTGCGCATCTGGTAGGTCAGCGACTCGATGATCTCGGCGTCGACGAACTCCAGGAGCCGCGCGCGCGCGTCGACGAGGGTCACCTCGACGCCGAGGACCGCGAAGATCGACGCGTACTCCGTCCCCACAACGCCGGCGCCGACCACGGTCATGGTGCGGGGCACCTCTTTCAGTCCGAGAATGTCCTCGGACGTGAGGATCGACTGCCCGTCCACCTGGACGCCCTGCGGGAGCGCCGCCACGGTCCCGGTCGCGATCACGATCTTCTCCGCGGCGATGCGCGCCGAGCCTCCCGCCCCCGATACCTCGAGCGAGTGCGGATCGACGAAGCGGGCGGCGCCCGCGATCAGGGCGATCCCGTTGCGGCGCATCTGGTCCCGGATCACGTCGACCTCCCTCTTGACGACGTGCTCGACGCGGAACAGCAGATCCTGCATCGTGATGCGCTCCTTGACGGCGCAGGCGGTTCCATACATCGAGCGCATCGAGAAGCCGGTCAGATACAGGGCGGCCTCGCGCAGGGTCTTCGAGGGAATGGTGCCGGTGTTGATGCAGACGCCCCCGACCGCCTCGCGCCGCTCGCAGATGCCGACCTTCTTCCCGAGCTTGGCCGCCTGCACGGCGGCCCGCTGGCCCGCCGGTCCGGTGCCGATGACGAAGAGGTCGAAATGCTCCATGGGCGTGGGACGGATTCTGACGATTCTGCGGTGGAGATGCAAGAGATCGACCGGCGTGAGCCGCGGGAGTGGGGCCTGACCTCAGCGCATCTCCCGCCGCGCGTCGATCGACGGAAGGTCGAGCGGCGTGTTCAGGTTCAGCAGGATGCCGGCGTCGTCCCAGGGCATGTGCATGACGCGGGCGGCATTGCGTCGCACCACCGCCTTCAGGCCCCGGGTCTCTTCGCTGATCCCCATCAGCTCGGCGAACAGCGTCGCGCAGAACAGCGGCGGGTGTCCGGGGCGGCCATGAAACGACGGCACGATGATCGCGCGCCGTCCGGCGGCCTCGCACCGCTCCCACTCGGCCTCGGCGGCGGTGAGGAGCGCGTTCAGGAGCCGCGACTCGAGGGGCTGGTCGACCGAGGCGACGAGGATCCCCTCGGGCGGCGAGGCGATGGCGGCCAGCCCGGCCTGAATCGAGGTGACCTTTCCGTCGTCGTGGCGGGGGTTGTAGACGGAGCGGGTCTTCCAGCCGGGGCGGATCGTCGAGCGGGTGTACGGCTCCAGGTCCTTGGCGTTCCTGCCGAGGACCACGATGCATTCCTTGATTCGGCTCTTCTGGATCTGCTGGACCTGGTGGGACAGGAGGGGCTGGCCGCGCCACTCCAGGAGCGCCTTCGGCTGTCCCATGCGCTCCGACTCACCGGCCGCGAGAAGCAGCGCGACCACGTTCATCGTGTCGTCCCTCCGGGTCTAGCTGGCAGGGGCTGCGACGACCGCGTTCTCCTTCGGCTTATCCACGTCGATGTCCGGGCTGTACGCCACCAGCGTGACCTCAGGCGCCATGTCCCAGGCCTCGTCGAAGTTGTACATCGTGATCGCCTCCCACGGGCAGACTTCCGCGCACAGGGCGCAGCCGATGCACTTGTCGAACTCGATGATCGCCAGGTTGTTCGGCAGATCCGGGCTCGCGACGTATCGGATGGCGTCCACGACCGCGTCCTTGACCGTGACCGTCTCGCAGAAGGCCACGCAGGCGGGCGAGTTGGCGCAGCCGGAGCAGCTGTTGTGATCGACCACCGCCAGGCGCTTGGGCGGCTTCTTCAGGAACTGGTTCTTGTAGGTGGCCGGCGCCGGCATCCTGCTTCCTCCGTGAGAGGCCCCGATCTTCTCACATCGCCCCGGGGGCGTTCAAGTATCGCGCCGGCTCAGCCCCGCTTGTCCATCGGCACGTACGGGCGCTCCGGGGGACCGATGTACTCCTCGAGAGGGCGGATCAGCCGGTTGTCGGTGTGCTGCTCGATGACGTGCGCGATCCACCCGGGGGCGCGGCTGCAGGCGAAGATCGGCGTGAACAGGTCCATTTCGAACCCGAGCAGGGAGTAGACGGACGCGGCGTAGAAATCGACGTTGGGGTTGAGGTTCTTCTGTTCCTTGCAGGTCTTCTCGATGACCATCGATATCTGGAACCACTTCTCATTTCCCAGCGCCTTGCCGAGCTGCTCGGAGAGCGTGCGCAGGTGGATGGCCCGCGGGTCGATCGTCTTGTAGACGCGGTGGCCGAACCCGGGGATCTTCTTCTTTTGCCCGAGCTCCTTGCGAACGTACTCGGCGGCCCTCCCCGGCTCGCCGATGGTCAGGAGCATCACCATGACGTCGTGGTTGGCCCCCCCGTGCAGAGGCCCCTTCAGAGTGCCGATCGCCGACGTCAGGGCGGCGTGCAGATCGGCGAGCGTTCCGGCGGTCACCCGGGCGGCGAAGGTCGAGGCGTTCAGGCCGTGGTCCATCTGGAGGATCATCGCGACGTCCAGGGCGCGCGCGCTGAGCTCGTCGGGCCTGCTGCCGTGCAGCATGTAGAGGAAGTTGGCGGCGTGACCGAGCGAGGGATCGGGCGGCACGGGATCCTTCCCCTTGCGGAGCCTCTCGTGGGCCGTGACGATGGTCGGCAGCTGCGCCGTCAGGCGCATCCCCTTGCGCAGGTTGGCCTCGCGCGTCGAATCGTTCACGTCGGGGTCGTGCACCGCCAGCGCCGAGACCACGGTCCGCATCATGTCCATGGGGGAGGCGTCCTTGGCGAAGCGCCTCAGAACATCCTGGGCGTCCGGATGAAGGCCGCGCTGCGAGGTCAGATCCTTGCGCGTCTGTTCCAGCTGGGAGCGGGTGGGAAGCTCGCCGTACCACAGAAGGTGAAGGACCTCCGTGAAACTGGAGCCCGCCACCAGGTCGGCGATCGCATAGCCGCGGTAGCTGAGACGCCCCTTCTCGCCGTCGATGAGGCTGAGGCCCGTGCGCGCCGCGACGACCCCTTCCAGTCCTTCCTTCGCGAACATCCCGCCCTCCCGTGTCGCGGTTCATTATACGGCGGGAGTCGGGGCGCGACCTGCAATCTTGCGATCGACCGTTCGGGCCAAGCGAGGGGGACGGTCGGGGCGGCCCTCAGGCCGGGGCCGATCGCCCGGAAGGAAGGCCCGCGTCCGCCCGTTCGCTCGAAAGATTCCGAATCGGAAGCCGGCGGACGCGCCTCCCGGTCGCGGCGAACACCGCGTTCGCCACGGCCGGGGCGACGGGAGGGACCGCGTGCTCCCCGAACCCCGAGGGGGGCGCCGGGCTGGGGACGATGTGCGTCTCGATCGCGGGCATCTCGCCCATGCGAATGACATTGAAATCCGAGTAGGTGGCCTGCCGCGCGCCGCCGTCGCGGAAATCGATCCTTCCATGCAGCGCGGCGGAGAGACCCCAGGTGATGCCGCTCTCGACCTGCCCCTCGAGTCCCAGCGGATTGATGACGAGGCCGCAGTCCACGACGCACGTGATGCGGTGCACGCGCAGGTCGCCGAGATCACGGGCGACCGAAACCTCGGCGACCTGCACGACGTAGCTCTCGCCGAAGTAGGAATTGACGGCCACACCGCGCCCGCGGAGCCGATCTCCTGCGGCCGCCGGAGGAGCGGCCCAGCCGGCCTTCTCTCTGGCAAGCTGCAGCGCCTGGATCATGCGCCGGCGATCGATCCGCTGATCGCCGAGAGTCAGGACGTCGCCTGGCTGGAGGAGATCGATGCGCAGCTGCAGCGGATCGGTCCCGGCGGCGTGGGCGATCTCGTCGATGAACGACTCGCGCGCGAACACCCGCGACGGGTACTCAACGGCGCGCCACGCTCCCGTGGGCACGGGGGAATCGACCGGGACGTAGTCCACGGTCATCGCCGGGAATCCGTAGGGATTGTCATAGGCGCCCCACGGGGATCCGTCCCGGGCGTAGCGCTGCAGGTCCTTCTTCTCCTCCTCGCTCGGGAGCCCGAACATCGACAAGTCCGAGCCGATCGCCTTATGCAGCCAGACGGTCGGCCGCCCGTCGGGCGAGAGCCCCGCGCGGATCCGGTCGAGGGAGGCTGGATGGAAGAAGCCGTGCCGCATATCGTCGGGGCGGGTCCAGAGAAGCTGGACCGGGCGGCCGACGGCCTTCGACAGCTCAACCGCCTCGTGGACGTAGTCCACGAACAGGCGGCGCCCGAAGCCGCCGCCGAGAAGAGTGGTGTGGACCTTGACGGCCGTGGGGGGCAGGCCGTAGGTCTTGATGATGTCGTTGTAGGCGGTCTCGGGGGTCTGCGTGGGGGCCCAGACCTCGCAGGAGCCTTTGCGCATGTCGGCCGTGCAGTTCATCGTCTCGAGCGGCGCGTGCGCCTGGAAAGGATACTCGTAGACCGCCTCCAGCGTGCGGGCGGCGGCTCCGATGGCCGCGACCGCGTCCCCCTCGCGCCTTATGGGGTAGCCCGGCTTCGAAAAGGCCTCTTCCATTCCGCGGATGAAGCGATCGGAGTCGAACTCTCTGTTCGGCCCGGCCTCCCAGCGCACGCTGAGCGCCTCGCGCCCCTTCAACGCGGCCCATGTGTGGTCCGCCACCACGGCCACGCCGGTCGAGATGCCGCTCTTGATCGGGACGACGTGGCGCACTCCCGGGACCTTCAGGGCCCTGGCGCCGTCGAAACCGGCGACCTTCCCTCCCAGAAAGGGGCAGCGCTCCATCACGGCGAACAGCATGCCGGGCACGCGCACGTCGATGCCGTAGGTCGCCTCCCCGCTCACGATCGCCGCACCATCACTGCGTTTGACGCGCGTGCCGATCAGCTTGAAGGTCGCGGCGTCCTTGAGCGGCGGATCGTCCGGCACCGGCTGCCTGGAGGCGGCGGCCGCGAGAGCGCCGTATCCAAGTCTGCGACCCGAGGGGGCGTGAACCACCGAGCCGAGCTCGGCGCGGCAGGCCGATCGATCGACCCCCCAGGTCTGCGCGGCCGCGGAGATCAGCATCTCGCGCGCCGTCGCCCCCGCCACGCGCAGCCCCTGGAAGGTCCCGGAGCTGCTGCCGCTGCCGCTCGTGCGCAGCCGGATCCCCTTGAAACGATCCCCGGGCATGGCCTGCTCGAGCTTGACGGCGCGCAGGTCCACGCCGAGCTCCTCGGCCAGGACGGCCGGCAGCGAGGTGCGCACGCCCTGCCCCATCTCGGACCGCGTGACCCAGAGATGGACCGTCCCGCCACCGGATACCTCGACGTAGGCGTTCGGCCGGAACGCCATAGCGCCCGACCCGGCGGCCGTCGCAGCCCTGGCCAGCCGGAAGCCGATCAACAGTCCGGCGCCGGCGGAGCCCCCCGCGCGGAGAAAGGCGCGACGGCTGACCCTCATGTGCCCTTCGCCTCGCGGGCGGCGCGATGAACCGCGGCGCGTATGCGCCCGTAGGTGCCGCAGCGGCACACCGAATCCGAAAGGGCCGAATCGATGTCCGCCTCGGACGGAGAGGGCTTGTCGCGCAAAAGCGCGGCCACCGTCATGATCATCCCGGCCTGACAATAGCCGCACTGGGCGACGTCTTCCTCGATCCAGGCCCGCTGACAGGGATGCTCCCCCTTCGCCGACAACCCCTCGATGGTCGTGTAGCGCTTGCCCGCGGTCTGCGATAGCGGGATCTGGCAGGCGCGAACGGCCGCACCGTTCTCGTGAATCGTGCAGGCGCCGCACTCCCCGACGCCGCACCCGAATTTCGTGCCGGTCAGTTTCAGGAGATCGCGCAGCGCCCAGAGCAGGGGCATGTCCGGGTCCGCCTCGACCCGGCGCGTGCGCCCGTTGATC
>DATFVU010000121.1:0-15318 GCA_035260145.1 Candidatus Polarisedimenticolia bacterium
CCGCCGCAGATCGTCGCGGTCACCGACAACGGCCTGAGCTACGACTCGGCCCAGTTCTCCCAGTCGGCCACGCTGCCGACCGACCCGTTGCATCCGATCGGACCCGTGCACAGGAAGGTGCACGCCATCCAGAACGTCACCGATAACGGCGACACCTGCGACGCCGTCCTGTCGGGCGCCAGCACGCACGGCAACGTGGTGGCGGGGGCGATCGCCGGCTACCCCTCCGCCGTCGGGGTGTTCGCCACCAAGTCGATCCTGAACAACGGCCCCGTCTTCACCGGCATCAACATGGATGGCCTGGCGCGTGGGGCGCGGATCATCATGCAGGACGTCGGGAACCCGTCCGCCTGCCTGAAAAACGAGCTCATCGAGCGGGGGGGCAACCTCAGCCCCGGGAACCTCGCGGTGCGCCTCCAAGTGGCGCGCGACGGCGGGGACAACGTCCACCTGCAGGTCCTGCCGTTTGGAACGCCCCCCTTCGACAACGTCCTGTTCAACCCGTCGAACGGCACGTACCCGGTTCAATCGAACCAGCTCGACACCTTCCTGATGAACAACCGCGACTACATGATCTTCGTGCCGGTCGGCAACCAGGGGTCGGCGCCCAAGCAGGTCAGTCGCCGCCTCTACCCCGACTTCTTCGACGGCACGAACGCGGACAACGATGCCCTCAATCCCGTCGCCCTGGAGATCTCTCCGCCTGCGACCGCCAAGGACATCGTGTCGGTCGGCAGCCATCGCTACGACATGCAGACTTTCTCCGGCACCCGCAATCTCGAGGAGGAGGGATCGGCCTTTTCGGCGCGCGGCCCCGCCACCATGATGTCGCTGCGGACGGCGCCGATCGTGATGGCGGCCGGCGAGGACTTCAGCGGGCTGTTCAATGCCCCCGGAATCACCGGCGTGGCGGTGTTCCGGAGCCGGGACAACGACAATTTCGGCCCGGTCGAAGCGCAGCTCGACGAGGGGAACATCGGGACGTCCTATGCGTCGGCCTACGCGACCGGGGCGGCCGCGATCGTGCGCGACTATTTCGCCCAGGGCTTCTATCCGACCGGCAACCGCACCACCGCCGACAGGATGTCGAAGGTGTCCGGGGCCCTGGTCAAGGCGGCCCTGGTGGCCAGCGCCAATTTCCTCGAAGGGATCGGGGTCTCGGACTATCCGACCACTACCGACAAGCTGCTCGGGTTTTCGCGCTCCTTGTATCTCCCCACGGTCTCGAACGTTCCCGTCGGCGTCATCGGCAACAATGAGCAGGGGTACGGACGAATCCAGCTGTCGAACATCCTGCCGATCCCGAACTGGCCGCCGGCGACGCTGATCGGACTGCCGAACACGCCCGAATATCCCGCGGCGGGTCTTCTGATCTACGACGACATGGGGACCGCGGAGCCCCCGATCAGCAATTCGACGCCGGCAACCGGGGTGACGCACACGTTCGTGGTCAACTCGCCGAGCACCACGACGCTCGCGGGCGGCGGCCGCGCCGTATCGTTCGGGACTCTGCGCGTGGCCCTCGCCTGGACCGACCCGCCGGACCTCGCGGGGAGCGATGGGATGCTGATCAACGACCTCGACCTCGAGCTGGAGTCGCCCGGCCCCGACAACTGCCTGTTCCAGGGAGACGTCCCGCCCGGGGGCGTTGTCTGCGGCGCGACAAGCGCCGACGACAACGTCATCTACGACGGCAACGTCTATCAGAGCGGCGGCGGGCCGAGGGTCGGCCAGTGGTCCCTGGCCCGCACCGCCGCGCAGCCCGACCTGGGCGACACGCGCAATCCGATCGAGGCGATCCACCTGGCGGCTGTGAACGTCAACAACCAGGGACAGCTGGCGCCGTCGCAGCTTCCGATCGGGACGTGGCGCGTTCGCGTGAAGCGCGGGACGGGCGGCGCCACGGCGGGACAGATTACCCTGATCAACGGCCCCAACGAGGACGCGAACGGCAACGGCCGGCTCGACGCCGGCGAGGACGGCGCCGCCGGGGAGCCGGCGGATGGCCGGCTGGACGCCGGCGGTCAGCCCTACGGCCTTTACATCGCCGGTCCGGTGTTCGGAACCGCCGCGCAGAGCTGGAACGGGTCGTCCCACACCTTCCCGGCGTCGGAGGTCTATCTCGACCAGGCCTCCTACGGCTGCGCCGACGACATCGAAGTGCAGGTGTTCGATCCCGACGGCACGGTGTCGAGCGTGGGAGCGGCGTCGACCCTGACGGTGCAGGACGCCGCGGGCAACATCCTGGACACCGAGCGCGGCTTCACCTTCAGCGAGGTCCCGGCGGGAAGCCACGGCTTCATATCCAGCCACGTTCCGGTGCGCATCGCGGCGCCGACCCCGGTCCCCAACAACGGCATCGTGGAGGCCGACACCGGGATGTTCATCGTGATCGATTACGCCGATACGCCGGTCAACGGGCAGGCGCGGTCCATCGTCCGCTGCAGCCCCGAGCTGACCACGATTCCGCTCTCGGTCCTCAACCAGACGGACGGCCCGGTGCTGATCTCGGGAGGCTGCGATCGCGATCAGTACCCGGATGCGGGCGAGACCCTCGCCTACACCGTGGCGATCGTCAACACCAACCGCAAGGACGACTATTCCGACGTGACCGCCACGCTGACGCCCTCCGGGACGGGAGCGGCGGCCGTCAAGGTGCTCGATTCACCCAAGCCGATCGGCCGCCTGCCGGGAGGGCAGACCGCGGCGATCGGATTCTCGCTCAAGATCGACGCCGCCATTCTGAATGCGATGCCGGTCGCCAACCGCAAGGTGACCCTCAACCTGGCGCTCGATTCCACGAACCGCTCGAAGTTCATCGGCCGGCAGACCTTCTCCTTCACGCACGCGATGAACGCCGACAGCGATGTGCTGCACTATTCGACCGATTTTCCGAACGGCGGGCGGGAGGTTCGGGACTTGAACCGGAATCTCCTGATCGACACACCCGACGTGATCGACCCGTTCACTGGGATCCAGGTCCCGGACGAGGACATCGTGTTCTCGACGCTGTTCTACAGCGACGGCGGCGTGGTGCACAACACGATCGGCGAGGACCTGAACAACAACTTCGTCCTGGACCCGGGCGAGGCCGATACGCTCCCGAACGGCCAGCTGGACCGCGGCATCCTGGCGGGCTGCTCCGGAGGGCCCACGCCGTTCGCGCCGTGCAACACCGACGCCGACTGCGGCGCCGGCGGCACGTGCGTCAACAAGGTGCCCTGGAGCTTCGACAAGAACGACGGAGGGCTCGTCCCGGTCCGCCACCCCGTCAGTGTCGTGCCCATGGGCTTCCAGATCAATCCGCTCTGGGAATTCAGGCGCGACGGTCTGTGCGGCTTCCAGACCGCGATTCCGGACCCCGACGTGGCCTCCCGGTTCCAGAACCTCGGAGCGGGAATCTGGCACACCGGGGACGGCGATCCCACGACGCCCGATGCCAACGCCAACGGCTGTGACAACTACGCCATGCCGTCCGATCAGCAGACGGAGCCGCAGGCGGAGCATGTCATGGACGTCCTGGTGTCGCCGATCATCGAGCAGGTCCACCAGCTACCCGACGCGCGCGGCTTCCCGTACACCGTCGAATTCCAGCGCCTGGCGATGAACGTTAACATCCAGACCAACGACCCGTACGCAGGGGGGTTCTTCAACTTCGACACGAACATCGACAATGACGACCGCAACTGCCTGCTCTGTCAGTCGGTGTTCTACCAGCGCTTCGGCGGGGTCTATTACAACGTCGCGCACTGGGCGACCTACTACTACGGGATCGATCCGAATAATTATGACGTGGACAAGCAGCGCACCTTCGGGGCGCTCGTGGATCCGAACGGGTCGGTGACGGCCACCAAGACGGTCACAGGCGACGAACAGGGCTTCTCGGGATTCACGTCGATTCCGGGTCGCCCCTCGCCGATCCCGCAGGCCGCGCCCGACTTCATACCCTACCCCAGGCCGACCGACCCGCTGCCGGTTTCGCCCAAGGACGGCCATCCGGTCGACAGGAGGCCGGCCGGTCCGACCCGCAACTTCGATTTTTCGATGATCAATTTCCTCGAGGGGACGGTGACGTTCGAGACGGGGCCCGGGCCTTTCGAGGTGGGAGGTTTCTTCAATTCCGGGCCGACGGGGACCCGCTGGCAGTTCGAGGTCGGGTTCTTCGTCATCGAGAGCCCCTCGGGGCAGGGGGAATACGGACTGGGGATCGACGACCCGGTGCTGGAGTGGGACGAGACGCATCCGGTGGACGAGAGCCAGTTCACGCCGCCCCACACCCCCGCCTGCCAGCGCTTCGGCCAGCCGGGCCAGGCCGCGGGCCAGCAGTGCGCCACGATCGTCGCCGACCGCATGAGTCTCTACCAGTGCGACGAGGCGATCGAGGTGACCGTCAACGATCCGAAGAGGATCGGGGCCGGCTCGGTGACCATCCAGGCAGCGACCGAAAGCGACTCGCTGCGCATCACGACCGGCGTCAACACCGTCAGCACTCCGGTCAAGAGCTTCACCCTCCCCGAGGTCTCCCCGGGGATCTTCCGCGGCACGTTCACGGCTTCGTCCCAGTTCAACAACCCCGGGACCCTGTTCGTGACCCCGTCCGCCGACGCGAACCTGACGGTGTACTACAGCGACCCGCTCTGCGACGCCGACGCCGACGGCCAGGCGGGGGAGCAGAGCTTCGACAATCTGGACGGCGACGGCATCCCCGCTCCGCCTTTGGGCACGGACAAGTGTCCCCAGATCTACGACCCGACGCAGCCGGACGCCGACGGCGACGGACGCGGGGACAACTGCGACAATTGCCCCGCCACGGCCAATCCCACGCAGGCCGATCAGGACGGCGACGGCGTCGGCGACGCCTGCGACCAGGACGACGTCGATCAGGACGGGATCTCGAACGAGATCGATAACTGTCCCGACCTCTACAACCCCGACCAGGCCGGGACCTGCTCCTACACCCCGCCCGGTCCGCGCGGGCCCTGCCAGACGAACGCCGACTGCACGGGCGGCACGTCGGGGGTGTGCGACAAGTCCCGTCGTCACGGCTTCCTGTGCTCCAGCCCCACGCAGAATCTGGACGGCGACACTTTCGTCGACGTCTCCGACAATTGCGTCCTGGCGGCGAACAACACCCAGAGCAACCTGGACAACGACGCGCTGGGCGACGCCTGCGACGCCGACTGCGCAGGCGTCAGCGTGGTCAAGATCTGCAGCAACGCGCCTTTGACCTCGTGCACCACCAACGCCAACTGTCCCGCGGGGGGGATCTGTCAGACGGCCGTCCGGCACACGGGGGCCTGCTCGACGGTGCAGGACGACATGGACGCCGACGGGGTCTACGACGCCGTCGACAACTGCCCGGTCATCTACAACGCGGCGGTTTTGCCCGGCACCAACCGCCAGCGGGACTCCGACTCGGACGGGCTCGGCGATGAGTGCGATCCGGTCGGCTCGTGGGACGACGACAACAGCGGCCGCCCGGACGACATCCTGTCGTACAACCTCAACGTGGCCTGCCGCGCCGTGCCGCTGGCGCGCCTGGTCGTCAAAGGTGTGCAGGCGGGAGACGTGGACGGCGATCGCGACATCTTCCCGGACCCCGGCGAGAAGGCGCGGGTCTACATCGCGGTGCAGAACGTGGGAACCTTCGACCTGACGAACGTCAGCTTCAACCTGAACAGCGTCGATCCGGATCTCGCCTGCATCACGAAGCCGACCATCTTCCGTTCGGTCTTCCACGCCGGGGAGACGCTGGTCCTCGGGTCGATCGGCCCGGACCGGAAGGCCGGCACCGCCGACGACACGGGGGACTATTTCGAGATCGTCGCCAAGCAGACCATGCAGAGCCTCTCGGGATCGAATCCCGCCACGATCGACATGGTGCTCACCCTGACCTCGGCCGAGGTCCTCGGGACCTTCAGCCAGGTTCCGATTCGCATCCTGGGGGACCTCGACATTCCGACGGGCGTGGTGCAGACCAAGATCCCCGGCCCGGACGGCACGCCCGGAAACAGCGACGACGGCATCCTGCTCGAGACCTTCGACCTCGACCGCGACACCAGCGGCATGGTGGAGATCGACACGCGGTGCAGCACTTTCGGGCCCGGGTGCGCGACGCCCATCGCGGGAGTCCACAACGACACCATCGGGGTCACGGTCCGGTCGACGCCGGGCGGGGTCGGGGGTCTCGCCGGGATCGGCTGCGGCGGCTTCCTGGTTCCGCCGCAGGAGCCGGGATGCATCATCGATCCGGACAACGAGATGGACTGGCACGTGCATTGTCCGCAGGCGGGCCCGGGCAACTGTCCGAACACCGTGGGACACGTCACCCCGACCGACGGCTCCCTGGCCCATAGCGGGACCAACTCGCTGCACTGGGGCTATCACTTCAACATCAGCAACCGCCTGGACGGCGACACGGTCAAGTTCAGGCAGCTGGCCGCCTTCGCGACCAATCCGATCAACCTGGCGCTGATCACCGACCCGGGTGACCTGGAGCTGAGCTTCTTCCACATCGCCAGCATGATCAGCAACGACTCCGGCGTCAACGCGCCGCCCGGGACCGCCTTCGACTACGGAGACGTGCAGATCCAGATCGATCAGGATTCCAACCCGGCCATCGATACCTGGGGTACGTGGGACAAGCTGGCCCCCTTCGAGAACGTCTACGATCACATCCCGCAGGTCTGGAGCGATTTCGGCACCTCGGTCACCTACTGCCAGCTGACGCCGGCCGACACCGGGTCGGCGCCGCCCGCCCCGCGCGGCGTGCACGAGACGATGTGCTGGCCCCTGGGGATCTGGTCGAACTGCGGCTGGCAGTGGGATCAGACGACGACCAAGGAGTGCCCCGGCCCCGGCGTGACCGGAAATGTCGGCACGGGGAACTGGGTCCAGACCAAGTTCGACCTGTCGCCGTACCTCGGTCAGAGGGTGAAGATTCGCTGGATCGCCCAATCCTGGGAGTACTCCCCGACCGCCCAGTCGTACGAGCAGGAGGCTGGCAGCTGGGACAATCAGCTCGACGACGACGGCTGGTGGGTGGACGACATCCGTCTGACCGGCGTGATCACCACACAGATCTCGGCCGTGCCCGACACCCGGCCGCCGGGAAGCGGCGCCTGCCCCGCCACGTGCAACCAGGCTCTCGGCGATCACGGCACCACGGCGGCGTTCGTGATCCGGGACACCAATTCCGACGGTATCTACGAGCGCGGCGAAAAGCTGACCCTGGACGCGTCCACCTCGTCCCTGCCGGGCGGCTGCGTGAACGGTGTGGCCCAGTTCCGCTTCGTCCGGGACGGCAAGGTGGTCCAGGACTGGACGACCAACAACAACTTCATCGACGCGCCCCTGGCGGACGCGAACTATCAGCTGTTCGTGCGCTGCAGCGCGGACTTCCAATGCACCGGCACGACCGGCGCCACCTCGCTGGCGCAGGTCTACACGGGAGACGGGACCGACATTTCGATCACCGCGCAGAGCCTGTCGGGCGGCGGCATCCAGCTGAACTGGCCGGCGCGTCCCCAGACCTCCTCGGTGAACGGCTACGACGTCTACAGGGGAATCTTCCAGGCGAACAACGGGGATCCGACCCTCGCGTCCCTGGTCTGCCTGAACCCCAACATTCCGCAGCAGCCGGTGGGCAACAACGTGTTTGTCCAGGACACGAGCGCGCCGCCGCCGTCCAACCGGGTCTACTACTACCTCGTCGGGCACAGCGCCAACGCGTCGGGGGCCAAGGACGCTCTCGGCAAGAGGACCGACGGCACCATCCGGATACCGCCCACCAGCTGTCCCTGACGTAACGCCCGTCGCCGGGGCAATCCGGAGGTTTGCGCAGGCGCTTCCGCATCTGTGGTAGCGTTTCCGCGTGGGCAAGCCCAAGGACCGAACCCTGGCGAGGCTCCTGGAGGAATGGACCGAGGGGCCTCTGCGCGAGTCCCTCGCGCGCCTTCCCGAGACCCGGTCGCGCTTCGAGACCGACAGCGGCATCGTCATCGAGCGTCTGTACACGCCGCTCGACGTCGAGAAGGTCTCCTACGCCGAGGATATCGGTCTCCCCGGCTCCTACCCCTTCACGCGCGGCGTGCAGCCGACCATGTACCGAAGCCGCCTCTGGACGATGCGGCAGTACGCCGGGTTCGGCAACGCCCGCGAGACGAACCGCCGGCTGCGCTATCTGCTGGAGCGGGGCCAGACGGGTCTCTCGGTCGCCTTCGACCTCCCGACCCAGATGGGGTACGACTCCGATCATCCGATGGCGCGGGGGGAGGTGGGGCGCGTCGGGGTGGCGATCGACACCATCGACGACATGCAGGATCTCCTCGCCGATCTGCCGCTCGATCGGGTGTCGACCTCGATGACCATCAACGCCACGGCGTCGATACTTCTGGCGCTGTACGTCGCGGTGGCCCGATCGAGAGGCGTGCCCCTCGACCGGCTGTCCGGCACGGTGCAGAACGACGTCCTCAAGGAGTACATTGCCCGCGGCACCTACATTTTTCCGCCGCAGGCCTCGCTGCGCGTCGCGACCGATCTGTTCGCCTACTGCCGCGACGAGTTGCCGCGCTGGAACGCCATCAGCATCAGCGGGTACCACATCCGCGAGGCGGGCTCGACGGCGGTGCAGGAGATCGCCTTCACCTTCGCCAACGGGATCGCCTACCTCGAGGCGGCCCGCGCCGCCTCCCTCCCGGTGGAGGAGATCGCCGGGCAGATCTCGTTCTTCTTCAACGCCCACAACAATCTCCTCGAGGAAGTCGCCAAGTTCCGGGCGGCGCGGCGCGTCTGGGCCCGGATCATGAAGCAGCGCTTCCGGGTCACAAGCGAGCGGGCGATGCAGCTGCGCTTCCACGCCCAGACGGGCGGCTCGACCCTGACCGCGCAGCAGCCGGAGAACAACGTCGCGCGCGTCGCCCTCCAGGCTCTGGCGGCCGTCCTGGGCGGGGCCCAGAGCCTGCACACCAACGGGATGGACGAGGCGCTGGGGCTCCCGACGGAGAAGGCCGCCACCGTCGCGCTGCGCACGCAGCAGATCCTGGCGCACGAGAGCGGCGTCGGGGACACCGTGGATCCCCTGGGGGGGTCGTACTATGTGGAGGCGCTGACGTCGTCCATCGAGGAGCGCGTGTGGGCCTACCTCATCCGAATCGATGAGCTGGGCGGGACGATTCGCGCCATCGAGACCGGCTTTCAGCAGAAGGAGATCCAGGAGGCGGCCTACACGTGTCAGCGTGAGGTGGACGAGGGACGCCGCGTCGTGGTGGGCATCAACCGCTTCAAGGATGAGGGCGAAGACGGGGGCGGGGCGTCGATCCCGATCCTGAAAATCGATCCGCGGCTGGAGGAGGAACAGAGGACGCGCCTTCTCGTGTTCAAGCAGGGCCGCGCTCAGGGGCAGGTCGACGGCGCCCTGGCGTCCGTCGAGAACGCCGCGCGCGCCGGCGCCAACCTCCTGCCGCACATCGTCGGAGCGCTCGAGGCGCGCGCCACTCTGGGCGAGATCTCCGGTCGCCTGCGCGACGTCCTGGGTTCCTACCGGCCGACCACCCGGGTCTGAGCGGTGCCGCGCCTCCTCGAAGTCACCGACCTGTCGACGCATTTCGCGACCGCGGCCGGAGAGGTCCGCGCCGTCGATCGGGTCTCGCTGCACGTGGACGAGGGGGAGACCCTCGGCCTGGTCGGCGAATCGGGCTGCGGCAAAAGCGTTCTGGCCCTGTCCCTGTTACGGCTCGTTCCGCCGCCGGGGCGCATCGTCTCCGGTCGCATCGTCTGGAAGGGCACAGACCTCATGCGCCTCCCGGAGCGGGACCTGCGACGCGTCCGCGGTCGCGAGGTCGCCCTGGTCTTTCAGGAGCCCGCCACCGCGCTCAACCCGGTGTTCACCGTCGGCTACCAGATCGCCGAGGGGCTCATCGTCCACAAGATGATGAAGAAGAAGGAGGCGCTGCGCGAGGCCGCCCGCCTCATGGAGGTGGTCCGCATCCCGGATCCCGCCCGGCGCGCCGTCGAGTACCCGCACCAGATGTCGGGGGGCATGCGGCAGCGCGTGATGATCGCCATGGCGCTGGCCTGCCGGCCGTCGCTGCTCGTCGCCGACGAGCCCACGACCGCTCTGGACGTGACCATCCAGGCGGAGATCCTGGATCTCCTGATGTCTCTCAAGCGCGAATTCCGGCTGTCGCTCATCCTGATCAGCCACAATCTCGGCGTGATCGCCGAAACGGCCGATCGGGTCGCCGTCATGTACGCCGGCCGCATCGTGGAGGAGGCCGCAACGCGCCAGCTGTTCGCGTCGCCGAAGCATCCCTACACGGCCGGACTGCTTCGCTCGATCCCCCGCCTGGGAGAGGCGGGCCCCGAGGACGGGCGCAAGAGGCGCCTGGCCGCCATCGAAGGGACCGTCCCTGATCTCCTGGCGATGCCCAAAGGCTGCGCCTTCGGCCCCCGCTGCCCCGACGTGATGCCGGAGTGCGGCGAGCGCGTGCCCGCCCTGCGGCCGCTCACGGCCGGGGACCGCGCGGTCGCCTGCTTCAAGCACCACGATGCGGAGGGAAGGCCGCGGTGAGCGCCGCCGGCGATGCGGGCCGCCCTCTCCTCGAGGTCGCGGATCTCAGGAAGTATTTCCCGATCCGCCGGGGGATCTTCTCCTCGGTCTCCTCCTGGGTGAGGGCGGTGGACGGGGTGTCGCTGCGGATCGCGGCGGGAGAAACCCTGGCCCTGGTGGGCGAGTCGGGGAGCGGCAAGACGACGACCGGTCGCTGCATCCTGAGGCTCCTGGAGCCGACGTCCGGGTCGGTGCGCTTCGACGGAATCGACCTGCTCTCCCTGAAGCCCCGCGCCATGCGACGCATGCGCCGGCAGATTCAGGTCGTCTTTCAGGATCCGTACGCCTCGCTGAACCCGCGCATGCGGATCCGCACGATCGTCCGGGAGCCTCTCGACATCCACGGGATCGGCGCGAACCGCCGGGAGCGCGACGAGATGGTGGCCGCCCTCCTGCGGCGCGTCGGGCTCGACCCCGGAATGGGCGACCGCTACCCGCACGAGTTCTCGGGCGGGCAGAGGCAGCGCGTCGGCGTGGCCCGGGCGCTGGCGCTCAAACCGCGGTTGATCATCGCCGACGAGCCGGTGTCCTCCCTGGACGTCTCGGTGCAGGCCCAGGTGATCAATCTGCTCATCGACCTTCAGGAAGAATTCAAGATCGCCTACCTGTTCATCGCGCACGACCTGGCGGTCGTCGAGCGCATCGCCGACAGGGTGGCGGTCATGTACCTGGGGCAGATCGTCGAGGAGGCCGCGCGGAGGGAGATCTTCAAGAACCCCCTTCACCCTTATACTAGGGCGCTCCTGCAGGCGATTCCGATCCCCGACCCGTCCCGGGCGAGGGAGCGGCAGGTGTTGCGAGGCGACCCACCGTCGCCGGCGCAGCCCCCGCCCGGCTGCCGGTTTCACACGCGCTGTCCGAGCGCGGTTGCGGAGTGCCCGCGGGTCGAGCCGCCCCTCCTGGAGGTGGGGCCGGGCCACTGGGTGGCCTGCCATCTCCACCCCGGGCCGGCGGCCGGGCGATAGGAACGATCGGAAGGCGGAGCGCGCCCGGTGCTACGGAGTCGATGAAACTTCCGGGCGGTGTTGAGCGTATAGTTGTGAGTCTATAGAAGTTCAGCCGGCGGGACGAGGACGGCCGTTCGCCCTGGGGGGGGGAGCCCGTTCCTCCTCCCGTTTTTAGTGAGCAGCCACGCACACCGAGGTGATCTGATGACGCGACGCGTGACCCCCCCGAGGTTGGCACTTCTCATGATCGTGACGCTTCTCCAGGCGCTGGCTCCCCCCGGCCCCAGGGCCGAGGGCACGACGGCCAACCCGCCTTCCGAGTCACCGGGCAGTGCGCCGGGTCAGGAGGCCGCCCAGGGCCCGGCGTACGTGGTGTCGCTTCAGGACGCCGTGAAGGCGGCCCTGGAGAACAACCTGGATATCGTGGTCAGCTCCTACAGTCCGCTGATCAGTGAGGGGCGTGTGATCGCCGCCGAGTCGGCCTTCGATCCGTCGGTCAACGCCGTCGTCACCGCCCTCGACTCGAGGGGACCGTCGGTTCTGACCTTCGTGCCGACGCGCAAGACGCACGACTACCTCCTGTCGTTCGTCGACCCGCTCCTGACCGGCGGTCAATACCAGATCGACCTCGAGGCCGTCGACACGACCGTCCCTTCCTCCAACCCTCTGATCCCGGGGAACCTGCAGGAATACGATACGTCGTGGAGGGTGCGCGTCTCCCAGCCTCTGTTGCGGAACTTCGGAGTGAAGACAAACAAGACGCTGGTGGTCATCGCCCGGAACACCCTGGGGATCAACGACTCCGTCTTCCGGCAGTCGGTTCTCGACAGTGTCGCGGCGGCGGAGAAGGCCTACTGGGATCTCAACTTCAGTCTGGCGAGCCTCAAGACCAGCGAAGCGGCGCTGAAGCTCGCCCAGGACTTCCTCGAACAGAACCGCATCAAGGTGAGGGTGGGGACCCTCGCGCCGATCGAAATCACCCAGGCCGAAGCCCAGGTGGCCGACCGCGAGGAGGCGGTGATCATCTCCGAGAATCTGGTGAAGACGGCCGAGGACAACCTGCGCGGCGTCATGAACGTGCCGAAGGACTCACCGATCTGGTCGCAGCCGATCAGCCCGAGCGACCCGCTGGCCGTGGTCGAGCAGTCACCGGACATGGACACCTCCGTCTCGACCGCCCTGCAGCGCCGTCCCGACCTCGAGCAGGCGCGGCTCAACCTGAGATCGAGGGAGGCCGACCTGGCCTTCCGTAAGAACCAGAAGCGCTGGGACCTGCTCCTGAGCGGTGACTACGGCAAGCTCGGGATCGACGCCTTCACGTACAGCAACTCTCTCGACGCTCTGCAGCAGGGATCGAGTTTCGATTGGACCGTGTCGCTGGCCCTCGGGATCCCGCTCGGCAACCGTCTGGCGAACGGCAACTACGCCTCCTCGGAGTACGCCTTTACGCAGGCGCAGAAGAACCTCGATGCGGTCGAGCTGGCCGCCCGCGTCGAGGTGCGAAACGCCGTGCGGGACGTCCAGACCACCCTGAAGCGCGTCAAGGCCGCCCAGGTGAACGTCCGGCTGCAGAAGGAGAAACTGTCGGCCGAGCAGAAGAAGTTCGAGAACGGGATGAGCACCTCCTTCCAGGTGCTGCAATTCCAGACCGACCTGTTCCAGGCGGCGACCCGCGAAAACCTGGCGATGGTCGACTACAACAAGTCCCAGGTGGAGCTGGAGCGCGTCCAGGGGACGCTTCTCGACGCGCGGCACATCGCCGTGCCCGACAACGCATCCCGCAGGACGTTCCCCTATCACCCGAAAGTGAACGTCAGCGGAGCTCCGGGAGGCACTTCCGAGCCGGCCAAGGCACAGGAGACCGCCCGTCTGGACGTGGGCGCTCCACCCCGGGAAGCGTTGCCGAATCAGTTCGTCTTCCAGGGGAAGCGCCCGGTGGCGAATAGCGCCGCGGGGGGGGACTGGCGGGAGGACTGGGACGGCTCGGACCGATCCGAGATCCCATGACGGCGGCCTCCAGGGCCCCGAAGGTCGCGGCCCTGGGGCTCGTCCTGCTTTCCGGTTGCGGCGGGGCCGGCAGGCCCAACATTCTCCTGATCGTGGTCGACACGGCGCGTGCCGATCGCTTCTCCTTCGCCGGCTACGCTCGCCCGACCAGCCCTGAAATCGCCCATCTGGCCTCGGAAGGGACGATCTACGAGCGGGCATACACTCCGGCCCCGTGGACCCTGCCCGCCCACGCCAGCCTGTTCACGGGCCTGTTCCCATCGTCCCACGGCGCCGACTCCGGACACTTGAGACTGGACGACGAGTTCCGGACGCTGGCGGAGTGCCTGCACGACGCCGGATACCGCACCCAGGGCTACGCCGCGAACCCCTGGGTGGGGCGGCAATACGGGCTGGCCCAGGGGTTCGACACCTACGAGGAGATCCGGAAGGAGGGCCGGGGAGGGGAGGAGGACGCGGGGGCCAAAGCACTGAACGCCAGGGTCGAACGCTTCCTGGAGTGGCGCGGGGACAACCCGGACGCGCGCCGGCAGCCGTTCTTCATCTTCATCAACTACCTCGAGCTGCACCTTCCCTACGACCCTCCCGAGCCGTCCGGGTCCAGGTTCCTCCCCGCGGGCGTGGACCGGGCTGCGGTCGAGCGACTGCGCCGGTTCAAGCATCCCGACGAGGTTCGGTACGTGCTGGGGCTGGGAGGACCGTCCGGGGACGACCTGTCGATTCTCTCCGACCTGTACGACGGCGAGATCGCCTACATCGACGGAAGAGTGGGGGACCTGGCGCGGTTTCTGCGGGAGAAGGGGCTTCTGGATGAGACCTTCCTGATCGTCACGTCCGACCACGGCGAGGCGATAGGGGACCATGGCTTCCTCGACCACAAGATGAACGTCTTCGACGAACTCCTGCGGATCCCCCTGGTGGTGCGGCATCCCGGCACCGTGAAGGCGGGCCGGCGCATCCGGGAGCCGGTGATGCTGCAGGACCTCTACCCCACGCTCCTGGCCCTGGCGCACGCTCCCCCGGGGCAGACTCCCGGAGGGGCGTCCGGTCCACGGGAGTCTTTCCTCCTGCCGGGCATCGACGGGCTCGGAGCCCCGGCGGGACCCGCGCGGGAAACGGGGGAGAGGACCCTGGTCGCCGAATTCGCCCGGCCGATCCAGTTCCTGGAGATCATCGAGCAGCGCTTCCCGGAGGCGACGATCGGCCCCTGGGATCGGGAGCTGGTGGCGTATCGCCGCGGCGACGAGAAGCTGCACTGGGCCTCGGACGGCCGCGATCGTCTCTACGACCTGGCGGCCGACCCGGGGGAAACGACCGACCTGGCCGTGACGCGGGCCGACCGCGTCAGGGAGCTGACGGCGGAGGTCGAGTCCTGGCTCAGGCGACCCTCCGCGCGTCCCCCGCTCCGTCTGCCCGACCGCTAAAGCCTTCCCGCTGGCGAAGCGCCGGCCTCGCAATCCGAGACGCACTGCGCCGCAGGCAGCCTCTCAAGCGGGGGCGCGTTGACACTCCCGGAAACGGGGTGCTAGCATGACGCCTTCCATTCGCGCCACGCAGCGTCGCCGCGGGCCGGTGCTTGTGAAAAACATCACGAAGTAGCGGACCCCGCGGACCGGCAGAGGAAAGCGCGTGATCGACTACGTGCCGATCGGGCTGCAGCTCGTCGCCGCCGCGTTGCTGGCGGGAGTACTCCTCGGTCTTTCGACGTGGCTCGGCCATCCCCGCAGGAGCCGCACCGACATGAGCCCCTATGAG
>DATFVU010000122.1:0-15249 GCA_035260145.1 Candidatus Polarisedimenticolia bacterium
CTCTCCCGTGGTCCCGTTGGAAGAGGGCGTCTCCGACGGCTGCGAAACATCCGCCCCCTGTCCCCGAGCCGCATCGCGGGCGGGGGCGGGCGCCGGCTTCGCCTTGGGTGGGGCCGCATCCGCCGGCGGCGGGACCGTCGTCGCGGATGGGACCGGTGGGGGCGCGGGCGGAGAGGGGGAGGCGATTGGGACCGGCGGCGCGGAGGCGCACGCGACGCAAGCCATCAAGAGTAAGGCGGTGCCGGCAAGCGCCCGGACCACGTCGCGCCTATTGCTTCGACAGCAGGATCTGATCACGGAACTTGATCGAGGTGATGGCTTGTGCCGAAGGGGACGAATCGATCGCCTCGGATCGCGTCATGTCGAACGTGAGGCGCGGCGGATATTGATCGAACTGCACCCCCGGGACGGCCTTGACGCGAAACACCATGATCCGATTGTAGGTAGTGGTCCCCTGCACCCCCGGCTGTCCCCCCGGGCGATAGATGCCCACGACCAGGCGTCCCGGGTCGCCCGGCACCGTCTCCGCGGAGAAAAGCGGAGTGATGCCATCTTGAACGAGCATCTCTCCCCAACCGGCGCTTCCCGGGACGTACGTCAGGACTGTTGGATCGAACAGGATGTCGAAGGCGAATCCGCCGATGTCCGTCGAGGTGGTGGGGGAGCCGATGACAACGTCGATCTGCCAGGAGTCGTCGGCGGCGAAATGGGTGCGGCACGTCATGACGACGTCGTCGATCTGCGGCAACGAGCTGCTGCACGCGAGGCTGCTCGGTACGGGCGACGGCGGGGTGACGGTCGTTCCACGGTCGCTCTCCTTGCTGCCGCAGCCGAGAAGCGCCCAGATCAGGAATGCCGGCGCCCAGAGGATCCGACGCATGCTCACAGGCCTCCGCACGTGAGCGGGTACACGCTCATGAACAGGTGGAAGTCGGCCATGTCGACGCAGGCCGCGGGCCCCACGATCACCAGATCGAGGTTCGCCGCGCTGCCGTTGGAGGATTGATCCGGGCAGGTTCCGAAGGCGTGTGCGAAGCGCGCCAGATCGCGGCCGTCGATCCGGTCCTTGGAGAATTCTTCGGAGTCCAGATTGGCCCGCGCGCAGATCGCCGCCCGCTCGCAGACGTCGCCGACGCCGTTCGCATCGGCATCCTCCTGCGACGGGTTCCAGACGACCGGGCAGTTGTCGCACAGATCGCCGATCAGGTCGCCGTCGGCGTCCGCGCTGGCGACGCTCTCGTCGATGAGGCCGTTGCAATTGTCGTCGACCCCGTTGCAGGTCTCGGCAATGAAGGGGCGCACGACGGGATCGGCGTCGTTGCAATCCCCGCAGCGGGTGTTTCCGGTGAGCGCGCAGGCCGATGTGCAGACGGCATACCCGTCGTGATCGTCGTCGGGACAGATCGGATTCACCTTCAGGGTGGCGGGGACCCTGAGGATCGGCGTGGCGGGGTCGTTGCTCGCGATCTCGATATCGGTCTGGTAGGTCCCGCCGAACAGATCGCTGCTGTCGTATTGAACGGCGAGATCGAGCGAGGCGCCCGGCGGGACGCTCCCGGCCTCAGGATTCACGGTCAGGAAGTCGGACCGGCAGCTGCCCGGCGTCACGACCGCGACGCCCGCGGGGCCCGACAGCCCCACGCCGCTGCGCGTCACCTGCCGGGTCGCGAGGTCGACGATCGCCAGGCTGGTCGTGCGGAACTCGACGACGTAGGCGGTCCTGCCGTCGACGCTGAGCGCCAGCCCCTGCGGATCGAGAAGCCCATCCTTGACCAATTGTTTGGCGCGGGTCGCGAGGTCGACCGACCACAAACGTCCGCCCATCCCGGGCAATTCTCCCGTGGTCTCGGTGACGTAGGCCGTCGTCTCGTCCCGGCTGAGCGCGACGCTGTTCGCTCCGCTCAATCCCGTCAGAATCGTCGTCACCTGACCGTTGCCCAAATCCACTTTGGAGAACCTCCCCGCCGACCGTTCGTTGAAGTACAGGGTGGTCTCGGAGGCGTTCAGCGCCAGGCCGTTGGGAGCGCCCAGGCCGCTGGCGACGGTCGTCCTTTCCCCCGTCGACAGATTCAGCCTCGTGATGCGCCCTGAGGTGTCGGTGCCGACGAGATCCGGGGCTTCGCTGACGTAGGCGGTCTCACCGGTGCTGGTGAGAGCCACGCCGACGGGAAAGTCGAATCCATCGGCCACGCGCGTGACCAGCCCGTTGGTGAGGTCGATGGCCGTCAGGACCCCGGGGTCCGACTCGGCGACGTAGCCGACCGTCCCGCCGGGGTCGAGCACCAGGTTTTCCTGCGGCGTGCGCAGGCCGAATGCGATCCGAGTGGTGGCGCTGGTGTCGAGATTCACCGCCGAGACCCTCCCGGCGCCCCACTCGGAGACGTACGCCACGGGCGCGCACGCCGCCGGGTCCGCGGGGGGCGTGCGGAGCCTCAGGTCCACGGAGAAGTCGAGGGGATTCCCGCCGGTGTTCGACAGGGTGAGGGTATGCAGCTCGCGCATCTTCTTGAACAACGTCGTCGATATCTGCATCGGGCTGGCGCCGACCACCGGCGCCAGCAGCCCGGTGCCGCGCAACGCGATCGTGACCACCGGCGAGTCGGGGTCGTTGTTGTGGATCGTCAGCGTCCCGGTGGACGAGGTGGCGGCGGTCGGCGCGAACGAAACGGTGAGCGTGGCGGTCGACAGCGGCGGCACGTTGAGGGTGGTCGTGGACGGAGCGAAATCGCTCCGGTCGCTGGTGATGGAGTCGATCTTCAACACCTCGCTGCCGCGATTGTGGACCGCGACGGAGAGCGACCGCCGCAGGCCCAGGAAGAGCGATCCGAAGTCGAGGAGATCCCGCGCGCCGGCGTACGACAGACGCACCGTGTGGCGGTTGACGGCGCAGTAGGTGTTGACGTAGTCGGTGTTCTTGATGGAGACGTCGAGCACGCCGTCAGAGGTCATGGCCGCCATCTGCCCCGCGTCCAGCGGGAAGGACCTCGACACCTGGAAGCAGTCGATGCCGCCGCTCCCCACGCGGCCCAGGACCAGACCCTCGACCTTCACGTCGGCGTACTCGTTCCCGTCGGAGAAATTGCCGTCCGCGATGATCGTCAAGGTCGCGGCGCCCCCTGTTGCGTAGGTGATCGGCAGGTGGTGCGTCGTCGTCGCACCGTAAATGTTGTAGCTCTGCTGCGACTCGATCACGACCGGCTCGTCCGAAATGGCGATGTTCGGCGCACCGACGACCGCCAGGGTCACCGGCGCGCGCACGGGGGCGGCGCCGGGGATGTTTCTCGCCACCACGACGATGTTGCCGTTCAGCGTGGTCGTGCCGAAGTCACCCGCATCGATCGTGACCGTGAAGTCCATGAAGCTCTCCGGCCCCTGGGGAGGAGAGGGGTGGATGGTCGCCGAGTTGGGGACGACTCTCAGCCACGGGATGACGCCGCTGAACTCGGCGCTGACGTCCACCACCAGATCGCTCCCCCCCCGATTCACGACGTGCAGGGTGCGCGTCGTCGACGATCCCGTGAGCAGGGTCGCCCCGAACGACAGCGGGCTCACGATCATTTCCGGCGGAGGGGACGACGTCCCGAGAACGCGGATCGGGACCACGGGTGCGTTCGCGGCGTCGCTGGTCACGGTCAGGCTCGAGTCGAGGACGCCCGAGGCCGGCGGACGATAGGTCACGGCGACGTCCTGGTTTCCTCGCACCGGAACGTCGAAGACCGACGGTGAGACGGTCACGGCAGGGTCGTTCGACGAGATCCCCATCACGTGCAGAACAGCGGTGCCGGTATTGCGCACCCCGAGCGTCAGGGTGCGGGAGAAGGTGGAGAACACGTTGCCGAAGTCGAGTGCTGCGGGAGTCGCCTGGATCATCGGGGCGGGCGTGACGACGAGCGTCACCGTGTGCGGGACGATCGGCCTGAGCGGGTCGTTCGTCTGCACGAACGCCGTGGCGGAATAGTTGCCGCCGTCGAGGCCCGCCGCGTCGAGAACGAGCGTGACATCCCGACCCTCCCCGGCGCCCAGCCGGCCCGAGGTCGGCGTGGCCTGCAGCCACTGGGGTATGTTGTAGATCCGGATCGCCATCTCGTCGTGCAGGTAGAGAGAATTGAAGGCGATCTGCAGGCCCATCGTCTGGGAGGCGTCCTGGATGCCGATCGTGGCGCTTCCAACAGCGCCGTCCATCGAATGGTAGCGGTAGACGATCTCCCCCGAGCGATACAGCGTGGCCTGGAAGGTGAAGGAGCCCGTCCCCGCATACGGCAGGACACGGGTGAACTGGACGGTGAAGGTGTCCGCATCTGCGGCGTAGGTCGCCCCGAATCCAGGCTGGAATTTCAGATCGTCCCAGAACGGCGCCACCAGGGCCGGCGGCGCCGACGAGCTCGGCAGCGGCTTGTTGTCGTAGGGGGCGGAGTCGCCCAGGAAGGTGAGGAAGCCGTTGGTGCTCACGCGGACCGAGTCGTAGGTCTGCCCGTAAAACGGAAACGCGAATCCGAGCGGGATCGCCTCCGAGATCTGATCGTCCGTGCTGAGCGACTCGATCGGCAGTCCCCGGCCCGACTGGGTCAGATCCTCCCAGATGAACTGCGGACCCCCCGGCTGATCGCTGTCGATGAAGCGATACCCGAAGGCGTCCGGACCTCCCGGGCCGCTGATCATGGGCGAGGGGCCCGCGCCCGCGCCGCGGGGAGCGGTCGCGGTCGCGGCGATCTCCTGGGCCACTCCTCCGGGCCCGCTCACCATCGGCGTGGGGATCGTCCAGTCGAGCGTGCCCTGGCCGGCATTCCGGATCGAAAGAGTTCGCGTGGCCGTCCCCCCCGTCCGTAATGCCGCGGAAAAGGAGGTCGGCGTCGAGTCGAAAGTCGGTGGCGGCAGGGTCGTCCCCGAAGTCACGGCTCCGAAGGGTCCGGCGTTGCCCCACTCGTCGAGCGCCTTCACGGCGAAGAAGTAGGTAGTATCGGCGGAAAGACCAACGACCTCCATCGTTTCCTGCGAGCCCGGGAGGGAGGGGGGCGGCGGGCCCCATGCGCGCAGGGCCTGGCCGAACGTCTCTTCGGTGATCGGCGCCGTCGAATAGCGCACATCGTACGTCAGGGCCCGGCCGGACCCCCCGTCGTCACCCGTGGCGGTCCACCGCAGGCCGATTGAGTTGCTCGTGGAAAAGACGGTCCCGACGTCTGTGATCGGCCCGGGGGGAATGTCATCGCGCGTCGCCATCGGGAAGAAGGCGCTCAGACGTCCTCCGGTGGAGACCAGACTGGCGAGGTTCGTCAGACGGACGGCGCCGTCGAGGATCTTCTCTCTCACCTGCGTCGCAGTCATGTCGGGGGCGATGGCCCGGATGAGAGCGGCCGCGCCGCTGACGTGCGGCGCCGCCATCGATGTCCCGCTCAGCGAGCCGTAGTGTGCCTGCGGCAACGTGCTGAAGATGTCCACGCCCGGCGCGCCCAGATGGACCGAGCCAGGCCCGTAGTTGGAGAAGACCGCCTTGCGGTCGGTCTGGTCGGTGGCCGCCACGGAGATGACGTTGCCGATCGCGTAGCTCGCCGGGTAGAACGGGAGCACATCGTTGTTGGAACCGTTGTTGCCGGCGGCGCAGACGAACACGATGTTCGCCGCCTCGGCATCGCGGATGGCGTCAGACAGCGTCTGCGAGATGTCGTAGCTTCCCCAGGAGTTGTTCAGGACATCCACGCCGATCTGGATCGCGTAGTTGATGGCGGCGACGGCGTCCGAGGTCGATCCGTTCCCCGTGGAATTGAGGAACTTCAGGGGCACGAGGCTCACCCGCCAGGCGACCCCCGTCACGCCCTGATCGTTGTCCCCCAACGCTCCGATCGTGCCGGCGACGTGCGTGCCGTGTCCGAAGTCATCCATCGGATCGCCATCGTCGTTCACGAAGTCCCAGCCGTGCACGTCGTCGATGAAACCGTCGCCGTCGTCGTCCACGCCGTTGCCGGGGATCTCGCCCGGATTGGTCCAGATGTTGTCCCTCAGGTCGGGGTGGTTGTAATCGATGCCGCTGTCGAGCACCCCCACCAGGACCGACCGGTCACCGACGGTGATCGTCCAGGCGGACTCGGCCCCGATGTCGGCGCCCGGAACGCCTCCCGTCTGACCGATGTTGTGGAGGCCCCAGAGGAGAGGGTACGAGGGGTCGGCCGGCGCCAGGGCGGCCTGCATGATGTAGTCGGGCTCGGCGTATTCGACGGCCGGGTTGCGCCGCAGGCGCTCGACCGCATCCTCGGTGGTGCGGCCGCGCCCCAGACGCCATTGCTCGGCCCGACTCTTGAACTGGCGAAGCCGGCGGGCGCCGAGCTCGGCCCGGGCGCGGCCCCTTACGCTCTCTGGCGCGCTCGCCTTGAATTTGACCAGGACGTCCCCCTCGACATAGCGCGGTTTCCGCGTGGGGGAGGACGGCGCGCTCTTGGGGGAGATTCCCGGGACGTCCTTCGGCGGAGTGCCTCCACCGGCCGGGAGCGTTGTGAGGGCCACCGTGGCGAACCACAGGACAATCGATGCACGCACAGCGCCGAAGAGGGCATCGGCCTTGCGAGAGCGTGGCTTCATGCCGCCTCCGGCTTGCTCCGCCCCCCGGTCAGGTCCGGACCCCTTCCCGGCTGGGTGGTTCCCCTGTTCGACGGCTCACTTACGGCGAATATACCCCAGCGGGGGCCGGCCGGAACAAGGCGTCGGGCCCGGGAGGGTCGATCGTGCTGCGCTCGTACAGCAGGGAGGGCTCAGGATCGGGGGCGTATGCGGGCGGCGTTGACCACCGCCACTCCGCCCAGGATGACCCCCGTGCCGAGGGACATCCTCCAATCGAGGGTCTCGTCGAGCACGAGCCAGCCCAGGAAGACGGCGATGATCGGATTGACGTAGGCGTAGGTCGAGACCTTGGCGGCCGGGACGTGGTGCAGAAGCCAGATGTAGGACGAGTAGCCGCACAGCGATCCGGCGACGATCAGCCACGCCACCGCCAGCCCTGCGCGGGGCGTCAGGTGGTAGCGGGGCGCCTCGCCCAGCAGGAATCCGACCGCGGTCAAGGCGATTCCCGCGATGAGCATCTCGAACGCGACGCCCATCAGCGGTGCGATCCCGCGAATGCGGCGCCGGGCGTAGATCGACCCGTAGGCCCAGCAGAGGTTCGCCCCCAAAAGGGCGATCTCGCCGCGGAAGGAGCCGGCGCCGCCGCCCTCGATCGCCGTGAGCTTCGGCCACATCAGGATCAGCATCCCGAGGGAGCCGATCAGCAGCCCCAGGACGCCCACGCCCGACAGGCGCTCGCCGTCCCCACGGATCGCCTCCATCGTCGCCACGAAGAACGGCAGGTTCGCGATGATGACCGCCGCCATGCCCGAAGGCACCGTCAACTCGGCCCAGGTCACGAGCCAGTTGCCGCCGAATAGAAGCAGCAGCCCCGTGACCGCCAGGGGTCCGAGAAGGGAGCGCGGCGGAAGCGGCACGCGCCGCCAGAGGAGCCAGGCCAGAAGAATCGATCCGGCGATCAGGAACCTGGTCCCGGCCAGGAGCGCGGGGGGCAGGTCGGCCACCCCGAAACGGATGGCGAGATAGGTCGATCCCCACAGCGTGTAGACCGAAGCGAAATTCAGCGCGACCAGCAGGTTGTGGCGCGAATCGACCGCCGCCTGCGCAGGGGCGCGCGGCTGCGGTGCCGGCACGGGGTCGCCGGCGTCCGCCACTCGTGTAGAATCGTCGTGTCCTGGCCTCATTTCATCGTCCAGATGGACCGCGGCCGGAAGAGGATTCGTCTTCGTGGCCGAGCCTTCAGTTTCCAAGTGGCCCTCCTTCCTGGCGATCATGCGACACGCCGAGAGCCTGGCGACCGAGCGGCGCAAGCACCTCGCCGCGAGCGGCTCGCAGGAGATCCACCTCGGTCTGCCGATGCGCGACGTGGACGTGCCGCTCACTCCCGAGGGGCGCGAACACGCCCGCTCGACGGGAGAGCGCCTCAACGACTTCGGGCCGTTCGACGTCCTCTACGTCTCGCCCTACAGGCGCACCGTCGAGACCGCCGATCTGATCCTGGCCGCGCTGTCCAGAACGCCCCTCCTCGTGAAGGAGGAACGTCTTCGCGAGAAGGAATGGGGCATCCTCGAGGGCCTCACCCGCGAAGGCATCCACGCCCGATACCCCGACGAGGAGGCCCGCCGTCGCCACGTGGGCAAGTACTACTATCGCCCTCCGGGCGGCGAGTCCTACGCCGACGTGAATCTGCGCGTTCACTCCTTCATCGGCACGCTCGTGCGCGAGCATCCGGGACAGCGGGTCCTCCTGGTCACGCACCAGGTCGTGGTCCTGGCCTTCCGCAAGCTGCTCGAGCGGATGGAGGAAGTGACCGTCCTGGCGCTCGATCGACAGGACGAGGCCCGCCCGGCGTCGCTCCTGATCTACGAGCTGGAGAGCCGGGATGGGCGGAACGGAGCTCTGGTGCCGACGCACTGGAACCTCATTCTTTACGATCGGAAACCCCCTTCGGCGCGATCGAAGGCGCATTAGAGGAGCCCATGGGCGACGACATGGTTCTGTACATCGGCGAAAAGAACGTCTCCTCGTGGTCGATGCGCGGCTGGCTGGCGGTCCAGCACAAGGGCCTGCCGTTCGAAGAGCGCACCATCGAGCTGCGCCAGGACAAGGACCGCGCGCAGAGACGGCGCGTCTCCCCCACCGGGCGCGTGCCGGTCCTGCGCCACGGCGATCGGCTGATTCCGGATTCGCTGGCCATCGTCGAATATCTGGAGGAGACCTTCCCTCCCCCCGCGCACAAGGCGCTGTGGCCCCGCGAGCCGGAGGCGCGCGCCCACGCCCGCTGGCTGGCCGCCACCATGCACTCCGGCTTCATGAAGCTGCGTGAGTCGATGTCGTTCAATCTGTGCTTCCTCCCGAAGCCGCCGGCGCCCACTTCCGAGGCGCTTCAGGAGGCGGACGAGATGCTGCGCCTGCTTCAAGATGCTCTCGGCCGCGGGTGCTCTGGCGGACCGTTCCTGTTCGGGGCTTTCTGTGCTACCGACATCATGTACGCGCCGGCCATTGTGCGGCTCACGTCGTTCCGGGTCCCGACGGCGGGCGCCCCCGCCACCCCGGGCTACATGGAGGCGGTCCTGTCGCAACCTCTGGTCAAGCGCTGGATGGACGCCGCCCGCGCCCTGCCGCCGCGCGAAACCTACTAGGCGGCCGGAGGAAACGCCACGATGGCTTCCGAGCGCGCGATCCGGATCGAGGCCGACGGAGTGCGCGTCTACGCCATTCTCGCGGCCACCCCGACCGCCGACGCTCTCTGGAACGCCCTGCCGCTCCAGGGGATGGCGCAACGCTGGGGCGAAGAGGTCTACTTCGAGATCGACCTGACGTTGCCGCTCGAGGCCGGCGCCCGCGCCGAGGTCGCCGTCGGCGACCTCGGATACTGGCCGGAGGGCCCGGCCATCGCCCTGTTCTTCGGAAAGACCCCGGCGAGCGCGGGCGAGACGCCCGTCGCCGCGTCCCCGGTCAACGTGTTCGGACGCATCACCGGAGATGCCGCCCGGCTGTCCCGCGTGCGCATGGGCAGCCGGGTGCGCCTGACGCGCCTGGAGGGCTAGCCGCCGGTCCGCGCGCACAGCACCGGCCCCTCTCACCGCCAGTCGCCGATGAGCCGCGCGATCTGGTCGGCACCGAAGGCGGCGATCACGATCCCCGACAGGCGATTCACCCATCTCATGGCGCCCGCCTGCAGACGTCCACGCAACAGACCCACCGATCCGCTGAGGACGCACCACCAGAGCGACGATCCGATGAAGACGCCGAGGACCAGAACGGCGGCCGAGGTAAAGGTCCCGTCGGAGGAACCCAGGCCCAGGCCGGCGAACACGCCCATGAAAGAAAGGATGGTCATCGGATTGGCCAGGGTCAGCGCGAAGGTCGAGCCATACGCCGAGGCGAGGCCGCCCTCCCGTGGCGCCGCCCCCTCTTCGACGGGCCGAGTGGCGAAGCTCTTCGCGCCCAGGTAGAGGAGGAATCCTCCGCCGATGAGGCGCAGGGCGTCGCGCTGCCCCATGAGAGCGCGGGCCACCCAGGTCATCCCGAAGCCCGCGACGCATCCGTACAGCGCGTCGGCCGTGGCCGCCCCCAGGCCCGACAGCAGACCCGCGGTGCGGCCCTCGCTCAGTGTGCGCCGGATGCACAGAACGCCGATCGGGCCCACGGGGGCGGCGATCGAGAAGCCGATGACGATCCCTTTGATCAGAGGAGGGAGGTTCATGCCGGCCGGCTCCTTCGCATGAGGAGACTTCCGCCCAACTCCGTCGTGAACCCGAGCCTTTCGTAGTAGGCGGTCAGCTCCGGCTGGCACGCCAGGTCGATGTGCCGCACGCTCCGCAGCTCCGGATGGGCGATGATGCGCCGCAGCAGCCTCGTGCCGAGTCCCCGGCCGCGCCGCTCCGGCGCGACGATCACGTCGAAGACGAACGCCTTGAAGACGGTGTCGGTGAGGACGCGCGCGAAGGCGACGAGGCGGCCCGTCGCTTTCTCCGACACCCCGAACAACAGATCGGTGTGGCGCAGCATGGCGAGGGTCTCCTCGAGCGTGCGGCCGCGGGTCCACCACTCATTCTGATACAGAGCGTGCAGGTCAAGCGCCTGGGCGTCGCTCAGGCGATCGATATCCGCGAATTCCGGATCGCTCATCGTTCGTCTCCCGGCCGCAGGCTCAGCGGGCCGACTCCCCGACGTACAGCCGCCGGCTGCCGGCGCCCGACTCGTCGCGCGCCGGGCGCTCCTCGATCAGCTGCTCCGCGGGGACCGTGTGGAACGACACCACGGTCCAATGACCGCCTGGCACCACGACCTGGTGCCAGGTGTCGACCGGGATCGACACCCAGCGCTTCTGGATCGGCGCCTGCGGATCGCTCACCAGGGCGTGGCTCCGCCAGCGCCCCTCCTCACGCGTCATCAGGGTACCGGCGCCCTGGTAGGACAGCGTGCGCTGATGGCTGTTCGGGTGACGCTCGGCGCCGGTGGTCGCACCGGCGCGCAGGATGAAGACCCAGCTCGAGCGGATCGACTCCGGAAGCCCGGGGTCGAACAGCGACAGGGGGAGCGTCTCCCAGGCCATCTGCGCGCCGGCGTCGGCGCGCAGCAGGCGTTCCAGTCGGACGATTGCGTCGTCGATGCTGCCCCGGACCGCGGGCCGGCGCACCAGCTGATCGAGCAGGGAGAGGGTTCGCTTCTCGGCGGGAGGAAGAGGTCGACGCGTCTTGGCCATCGGATCACCTCGCCAGATTGTATCGATACAATATCCCGGCAGATCGTGAATGGTATCGATACATAAATTACTTGACTCCATACAAAAGTCAACGTAAATATTGTCACGGTGACAACCTGGACGCCCGAACTCAAGGAGCGAGCGGGTCCCCGTTACCGCGCGATCGCCGACGCCCTGGCGGACGACGTGAGGACCGGCCGGCTCAAGGATGGCGCGCGCCTGCCGACGCACCGCGATCTGGCCGCCGCCCTGCGGGTCACCGTGGGGACAGTCAGCCGCGCCTACGCGGAGGCCGAGAGGCGCGGCCTCGTCAAGGGCGAGGTGGGGCGCGGAACGTTCGTGCGCCGGGACCATGGTGAGCCTCTCGACTTCGCGATGAGGCTGCGCGAGGAGGGGTCGGTCATCGACCTCAGCCTGAACTTTCCCATCGGCGAGCCAGACGACCGCCTGCTGCGCGCGACTCTCCTGGCGGTCGCGAAGGACCCGCGCCTCGGCCGTCTGATCGAATACCTGCCGCACGCCGGCCTGCACCGCCATCGCGAAGCCGGGGCCGCCTGGATCAACCGCGCCGGCCTCGAGGTGCTTCCCGAGGACGTGATCGTTTGCAACGGCGGCCAGCACGCCCTGGCGATCGCCCTCACCGCACTGGCGTCTCCCGGCGACGTCGTGCTCGCCGAGGCGGTCACCTACCCGGTGTTCAAGACGCTCGCCGCGCTCCTGCATCTCAAGATCGTCGGGCTGCCGCTGGACGACCAGGGACTCCGGCCCGATGCGTTCGAGGCGGCCTGCAAGGCGGGCGCGCCGAAGATCCTGTACTGCGTTCCGACGATCCAGAACCCCACCGCGACCATGCTGCCCGAGGCGCGCCGCAAAAAGATCGCCGCCATCGCGCGAGCGCACGACGTCACGATCCTCGAGGACGACATCTACGGGCTCCTGCCCCGGGAGCGTCCCCTGCCCGTGGCGCACCATGCGCCGGATCGAACCGTCTTCATCAGCAGCCTGTCCAAGACCATCGCGCCCGGCCTGCGAATCGGATTCATGGCCGCCTCCAGAGCACTTACCGACCGGATGATCCCCGCCCTGAGCGCGACGACCTGGATGGCCTCGCCGCTGATGGCGGAGATGGCCGCGCGGCTCATCGAGGACGGCACCGCCGACGCGATCCTCGAGCGCAAGCGCAAGGAGGCCGCGGCCCGGCAGGCGATCGCCGCGAAGATCCTGCCGGGATCGCCGGCATCCGGCGCGCATCCGCTCAGTTACCACCTGTGGCTTCCCCTTCCGGAGCCCTGGCGTGGCGCGGAGTTCGCCGACAGGGCCCGTCAGCGCGGTGTCGTGGTGAACCCCGGAGAGGTGTTCGCGGCAGGGGGCGTGAAGCCGCCGGCCGCGGTGCGCGTCTGCCTCGGGGCGGCGCGCTCCCGCGATCAGCTCGAGAAGGGGCTGCGCATGATCCGCGACACGCTGGAGGCGGCGCCGCTCAGCGGCCTGGCCGTCGTCTGAGCGCCGAACGCCCCATCACAGGGAGGCTCATCATGCGAACGATCGCTCTGGCGTCCGTCCTCCTCGCGCTCGCGGCCGCGACCGCCGCCGCCCCGCAGGGTCCCGGCGAGCCCGCCTATGGCGGGCCGGGTTCCGCGGGACGCGTCTATCACCTCGAGTTCCTGCGGGCTTTCCCGGGGAAGTCCGACGATTACGATCGATTCGTGAAGACCGTCTTCAGGCCGATGCTCGACGAGATGGTGGCGCGCGGCATCTGGATCAAGTATGGCTTCCTCACCGTCCCCTACCATGGCCCCTCCCCCTGCGCCGACTACACCCACGTCTTCGTGGCGCAGCTCCCTAATTTCGCGGCCCTCGATCGGGAGCAGAAGGTCTGGGGAGAGTTGGAGAAGAAATTCCACCCGGACGAGGCGGAGCGTCGTCGCCTCTTCGAGGAGGAGCTGCCGAAGATCCGGGAAATGGTGCGCGAGGAGTTTCTGCAGGACTTCGATTGGAAGTGAGCCGGCGCGGACAGGCCGGGGAGCGTGGCCAGGCCGGGGACGGCGACGATCTTGCCCCGGCGGCCCGCCGCTGCTATTCTAGGCGAGCCGCGGACAATTCGGAGGACCTGCCATGCTGCGTCGCCTTCACCCTCTCAGAACCTTACTCCTGGGCGCTGTTGTGCTGATGGTGCCGGCTCATCTATCGCGAGCCGTGGAGCCGGGAGTCGACATCGCCGCCCCGCGCGTGGCCATCAGCACGGTCGGCTCCGCTCTCACCTTCAACCCCGCCCGGCTGGTCGTCGAGCAGCAGGATCACGTCCGCTGGATGCCCACCGCCGCCTCGGTCCACACCACCACGAGCGGCGCGAGTTGCACGGCCAACGGTCTCTGGAACGCGTCGCTCGGGACCGTCGGGGTCAATTTCACGCGCCAGTTCGTCGAGCCGCCCCAGACCTTCCCGTACTTCTGCAGTCCCCACTGCCTGAGTTTCAACATGGTCGGACAGGTTGTGGTGACGACGCTCATCGACGTGACGGCGACCGACACGGCCGGCATGACCAACCTGTCCTGGACGGGGGGCGGCGGCTCCTACCAGGTGTTCCGGAGCGACACTGCCGCATTCACCACCGGGCCCGGCACGCTCAAATTGTCGCCCAACGGCGGAAGCGCCGGGACGACCTTCACCGACACGAGCGCCACGCAGCCGAACTCGGGCCGCGCCTTCTTCTACCTGGTCATGAACCTGTTCTGAGGATTCTCTCCGCGCGGGGCCGCCGGCGATCCTAGCGTCGGACGAGCCGCAGGAGGCTCGTCTCGTCGAAGCCCACCACGGTCTCGCGGCCGATGACGATCGGCCGCCGGATGAGGTTCGGGTTCTTCGCCATCAGTCGGATCGTCTCTCCCGGGGACGGCGGACGCTCCGCCATCTTCATATCGCGGTACAGCTCGTTGCGGGGATTCAGGAACTCGCGGGGATCGCGACCGCCGAACAGATCCTTGAGCTCCTCCTCCGAGAGCGGCTGCTTGCCGATGTCGCGCTCGACGAGGACGGCCCCTTTCTTCAGCAAGAGACCTCTTGCCCGGCGGCAGGACGTTCAGGTCGACTTGTGGAAAAAAAGCAGCTTCGCGGGCGCCATCGGGACCTCCCTCGTGTCCGCGGCGAAGTCTAGCATGTTCACCGGGGCGTCAGGATCCGGCCGATCCTGCTGAGGAGATCGCTCACCGCGAACGGCTTCTGCAGGAGGCCCTGGGCCCCCTCCTTGATCGCCTTCTGCGTCTGCTCGTTGTCGGCGAAGCCGGAGCACAGCAGCACGCGCACCGTCCGATCCATTCCGAACAGGCGCCTGAAGGTCTCGAGGCCGCCCATGCGCGGCATCACCATGTCGAGCAGCACGAGATCGATGCGGCCCCATTCCTGGCGGTACACCTCGAGCGCGTCCACGCCGTCCACGGCGGTGACCACCTCGTAGCCCCCGGTCTCCAGGATGTCGCGCGCCATCGCCCGGATGGCGGCCTCGTCGTCGATCACCAGGATGCGCGCCTTGCCGCCGTTCCGGCCGGGGGCCGGCGCGGGCATCGCGACCGCCTCTTTGCGAGCGGCAGGCGGCACCGGGCGCGCCGCGGCCGCCGTCGTCTGCGGCGCTCCGGCAGGCGGCGCCGGCGGCCGAACAGGCGGTGCGGTGCCGGCCGGCGGCGCTTGCGGCGCCGAAGGCGCCCGCGGTGGTGCAGGCGGAGGAACGTCCGGAGCACCCTGTCTGGGCCGGCGGCGATCGACTTCGATGACGCGGATGCGCTCGAAGGGGGACGGCACCGCCGGCTGGCGATCGGAGCCGGGCGCCGGGGCCCCGGGCCGCGTCGGCGCCGGCGAAGGCGGGGCGGCGCGCGCGGCCCGGCGCGCGCGGTCGAGGACCGGCAGGTAGATGCGCACGGTCGTGCCCAGGCCGGGCGTGCTCGTGATGGTCAGATTTCCGCGGTGGTTCCGGACGATTCCGTAGACGACCGACAGCC
>DATFVU010000123.1:0-6023 GCA_035260145.1 Candidatus Polarisedimenticolia bacterium
GGGATGGTCTCGGGTCGAAGGTCGTAGCTTCTTCCGTTCATCATCGCGCTTCTTAAGGAAGCAGCGGCGCGCGCCGCGCCAGACCGGTGGCCCCGAGGGAGGTCTCCGGAGCGCGCCCTTACAAGAAAGGCGGGACCATGAGCATTGGTTCAAGCCCCACGACCGGCAGCCCCACGGCCTCGCGGCCGTACGTCCCCGCGAGCCCGACCATTCCGATCGACGGCTCCGTCCTGGCCGGACGCTACGACAAGTTCGAGCAGGGGGCCCGCAAGATCCGCTGGGACGATCAGGGGCCCGTGCAGATCGATTGGTCGACCTTCGACCGGAGCAAGCTGACTCTCGACAATCTGTTCGTCGTGAAGCTGGTGACCTTCGTCGAGTCGTACGCCGACGTCTACACGGCGCTGCTCCTGGAGAATTTCTGCGTCAACGACACCATGGCGACCTTCTTCCAGCTCTGGGAGAGGGAGGAGACCAACCACGCCGTGAAGCTGACGGCCTATCTCGAGCTGGTGGGCCTGGACAAAGACGAGCTGCGCGAATCGCTGCAGCGGCCCCGTTCCCGGAAGTTCGACGTGCCCTACATCAAGACGCCTCTGCAGGCGAACTGCTTCACGTACTGCCAGGAGCTGCTCACCGCCTTCTTCTACCAGATGTTCCGCCGCACCGTGCAGGAGCCGCTCCTGAACGAGCTCCTGACCAAGATCATCGCGGACGAATGGCGCCACTTCCACTGGTACGAGAGCGTCCTGGACATGCACCTCGAGACCGATCGGAAGAAGACCCTTGAGGAGTGCATGCCGGTGTTCGAGAACTTCGCCATGCCCGGAAACCAGATCCTCGGCGCGGAATACGAGATCCTCACCGACGAGATCATCAAGCGGATGCGCTTCAGCACCTCGGAGATCGTCCAGATGGTCCGCCATGTCACCTCGACGTTCGGCCTGATCGACGGCGGCAGGCTGATCGCCCGGTCGTCGTACGCGCGCGAAATGAAGGACATCGTCATGCGCCGCAAGCCGCGCCAGCCGCGGCACGAGGAGGTCGTGCGCTCGTTCATCGCCGACCTCGAGAAGGCTCTGGCGGCCAGCCCCGCCTGAGCGGGGACACGGGAAGCCCTCTCATGACCCCCGCGGCCGACGACGCCCGGCTGGCGCGCCTGGCGATCGACACGATCAAGACGCTGGCCATCGACGCCGTCGAGCAGGCGAAGTCCGGCCACCCCGGCATGCCGATGGGGGCCGCCGACTGCGCCTTCTTCCTCTGGACCAGGCACCTGCGCTTCGACCCGCGCGACCCCGACTGGCCGGACCGGGACCGCTTCGTGCTCTCCGCCGGCCACGGCTCGATGCTCCTCTACGCCCTTCTGCACCTGAGCGGCTACGACCTTCCCCTGGACGAGATCAAGAGGTTCCGGCAATGGGGCAGCAGGACGCCCGGCCATCCGGAGCGCGGCTGCGCGCCGGGGGTCGAGACGACCACCGGGCCGCTCGGGCAGGGATTCGGCAACGCCGTCGGCATGGCGATCGCGGCGCGGATGGGGATGGCGCGATTCAACACGCCCGATTTCAGGATCGTCGGCCACCGCATCTGGGTCATCGCGAGCGACGGCGACATCATGGAGGGCGTGCAGAGTGAGGCGGCCTCGATCGCCGGGCACCTGGGGCTCGGCAACCTCACGGTCATTTACGACGACAACCACATCACCATCGAGGGAGAAACCCGGCTGGCGTTCTCGGAGGACGTCGGCCGGCGTTTCGAGGGGTACGGCTGGTCGACGCAGCGCATCGACGGTCACGACCACGCCCAGATCCAGAAGGCCCTGCAGGAGGCGGCCGCCGAGAACGTGCGCCCCGGCCTGATCATCGCCCGCACGCACATCGCCCAGGGCAGCCCCAACAAGCACGATTCGCCCAAGGCGCACGGCGAGCCGCTCGGCCCCGAGGAGGCCGCGGCGACGAAGAAGGCGATGGGATGGCCGCTGGAGCCTCCGTTTCTCGTCCCCGAAGAGACGCGCGCCCTGTTCGCCGCGCGCGCCGAAGAGGGACGCCGGGCGCGCGAGGACTGGCGCAGGCGCTTCGACGCCTGGAGCCGCGAGCACCCGGACAAACGGGCGCTGTGGGATCGCTACCAGGCCCGCTCCGTCCCCGAGGATCTGTTCGCGCGACTGCTCGAAGCCGCGACGCCCGCGGGCTCGCCCGGACCCAAGCCTGAGGCGACGCGGGTCTCGGGGGGGAGAATTCTGCAACGAGCCGCGGAGCTCGTGCCTTCGCTGTGCGGGGGGAGCGCCGACCTGGAGCCCTCCACCAAGACCTACATCAAGTCGAGCCCGTCCATCTCCCGCGAGTCGTTTGCCGGACGGAACATGCACTTCGGAGTGCGCGAGCACGGCATGGGCGCCATCCTGAACGGCATGGCGCTGCACGGCGGGCCGATTCCGTACGGCGCGACGTTCCTGATCTTCTCGGACTACATGCGCCCGCCGATTCGCCTGGCCGCCATGTCCCATCTTCAAGTCATCTACGTCTTCACGCACGACAGCGTGTTTCTGGGCGAGGACGGCCCGACGCACCAGCCGGTCGAGCAGCTGGCGGGCCTGAGGCTCGTTCCGAATCTCGCGGTGGTGCGGCCCGCCGATGCGGCCGAGGTGGCCATGGCGTGGACCCTGGCGCTCGGGCGCAGAGAGGGACCGACGGCTCTCATCCTGACGCGGCAGGACCTGCCGCCGCTCGCGAGACGGGCGGACTTCAGCCCCGACGTGATGTTTCGCGGCGCCTACGTGCTGTCGGACGTCGCAGCGAAGGGACGGTCCGCGTCCGCGGCGCCCGTCGCCCTGATCGCCAGCGGCTCCGAGGTGTCACCCGCCCGGGAGGCCCAGGAGATCCTGGCCGATCATGGGATCGCCACGCGCCTGGTGTCGGCCCCCTGCCCGAACCTGTTCCTCGAGCAGCCGGAGGATTACCGGCGCTCGGTCATCCCGCCCGGAACCAGAACGGTGGTCGTCGAGGCGGCGGAACCGAGAGGCTGGGAGCGCCTGGCGGGCTGCGACACCCTGCTCATCGGCGTCGAACGCTTCGGCGCCTCGGCGCCGTGGAAGGTGATCGCGGAGAAGCTCGGGTTCACCGCCCCGCAGATCGCGGACCGCGTCCTGCGCTGGCTCGGCGCTTAGGGGGCCCGCCGGCCGTGCCGGACATCCTCCAACTCCACGGGTACGCGCCGGCCGTCTCCAGGAAGATCACCGCCCTCGCGTCCGAACGCTTCGTGCAGCGCCTGTTCCGGGAAGATGCCTCGCTCTGGACCACGACGCCCGCCGTGCGGCGATTGATCTCCAACCGGCTCGGCTGGCTGCGCTCGCCCGAGAGGATGCTGCGGGAGGTCCCGCGCCTTGACGCGTTCGCCCGCGAGGCGCGCGAAGAGGGGTTCCGCCGGGTGGTCCTGCTCGGCATGGGGGGATCGAGCCTCTGCGTCGAGGTGTTCAGACGCCTGTTCCCATCGCCGGCCGGATATCCCGACCTCGTCGTTCTCGACGGCACCGTCCCCGAGACGGTGCAGCGGGTCGAAAAACACCTCGATCTTCCCAGGACACTGTTCATCGTCAGCAGCAAATCGGGCGGCACCGGCGAGACCGCCGCCCTGCAGGCGTATTTCTGGGCGAAGGTGCGGCGGCTCCAGGGACGCACGGCCAGCCGGCAGTTCGTGGCGATCACCGATCCCGGCACGCCGCTGTCGGAGGAGGCCGCCGCCCGCGGCTACCGCGCGACCTTCCACAACCCGCCCGACATCGGCGGGCGCTATTCGGCGCTGTCGTATTTCGGGCTGGTGCCGGCGGCTCTCGCCGGCGTGGACATCGCCGAGATGCTGAGGCGCGCGCTCGGCATGCTCGAGCGCTGCGGCCCCGACGCGCCGGCGGCGGACAATCCGGGGCTCGCCCTAGGCGTGGCCCTGGGCACGCTGGCGCGCCGCGGCCGCGACAAGATGGTCCTCATGGTGGATCGGGGCCTGACGTCGCTCGAGCTGTGGATCGAGCAGCTCGTCGCCGAGAGCCTGGGGAAGGAGGGCCGGGGGATCGTCCCGGTCGCCCTGCCGCGATCACCCGGCGCCTGGCGCGCGGCCCTCAAGGGCCGGGATCGGATCGTGATCGGCATCATCCTGCAGGACAGTCGTTCCGGCCGCGACATCGGCCGGCGTGTCGCGGGAGGCGGTGGGCCCGGCGCGGTCCTTTCGCTGCGCGACCGGCTCGATGTCGGAGCCGCGATGGTGCAGTGGGAATTCGCCACGGCGGTCGCGGGGGCGGTCATCGGCGTCAATCCGTTCGATGAGCCGAACGTCGCCGAGAGCAAGAAGAGCACCGAGGCGGCCCTCGAAGAGTTCGACGCCACGGGACGCCTGGGGCAGGAGCCCGCGGCCGTCGTGGAGGGTCGGGCGCGCGTGTTTCTGGCCGGGCTCCGGTCCCTCCCCGGCAGGCGGCCCACCGTGGCCGGGGCGGTCCGGACACTCGTGGCCGCGGCGCGTCCGGGAGATTACTTCGCGCTCCTGGCGTACGCCGATCCGGAGAACCGGGCGGTCGGGGCGCTCCTCGAAAAAACGCGGCAGGCGCTCCTGTCGCGCACCGGTCTCGCCGTGACCGTCGGGTATGGCCCGCGCTACCTCCACTCGACGGGACAGCTGCACAAGGGGGGACCGAACACGGGACTGTTCATGATGATCGTGCCGGACGATCGCGCGGTGCTGCCGATCCCGGGGAAGGCCTACGATTTCGAGACGTTCAAGCAGGCGCAGGCCCTGGGCGACACTCGCGTCCTGAAGCGGCGCGGCCGGCGCGTTCTGATGCTGCGCGTGGAGGATCTCGCATCCCCCGCCCTGCGGAAGCTTGGATCTGCCGCGGGCGGCGGGCGCCCGAAGCGCCGGGTCGCAGGCCGCCGGCGCCGGTGAGCGCATCACCCGGGCTGCGAAGCGCGCCATGAAGGAGGCCGCGGCCGCTCACGAGGACTCGCTCGAGCGGCGCATGAAGACGCTCGGTCTCTTCGGAGGCCCGGCCGCCGCGCTTTTCATCTACCTCATCCATCCAGGCGGCCATGCCGACGAGGGACGGTGCCTCCTGGCGATTCTGTCGCTGGCCATCGTCTACTGGGTGACGGAGGCGATTCCACTTCCCGCCACGGCGCTTTTGGCCTCGGCGCTGTGCGTGATCCTGGGCGTCGCCCCCGCGAAGACGGTCCTCGCGCCGTACGCCGACCCGGTCATTTTCGTGTTCGTCGGCTCCTTTCTTCTGGCGGAGGCGTTCAAGAAATTCGGACTCGATCGGCGCGTGGCGCGCGCCCTCCTGGGGCGGGGACGGTTCGCCCGATCGCCGCTCGGTCGGATGATCGGAGTGGGGAGCGCTTCGGCCATCGTCTCGACCTGTCTGTCGAACACCGCCACGGCCGCCTTGATGACTCCGATCGCCATCGGCGCCGTGTCGGGCGAGGTCCACGAACGAGGCCGCCGGACGCCCCCCTGGGTGAGCGGTGTCGTGCTGATGGTCGCCTACGGCGCCTCGGTCGGGGGCATGGCGACTCTCATCGGCACACCGCCCAATCTGCTGGTCGCCGGTTTCCTGGAGAGGCTGACGGGCGTGCACGTGGGGTTCGTCGACTGGCTCCTGTTCGGCGCGCCGATCGCGTTCGTCCTCCTTGTGGCGTCGACCCTCTGGACCCACCTCGTCCTCGGGAGAGGCGCCGGAGCGACCGACGTGAGCCGCGTTGCTCCGGCGTCGGACGTGCAGGAGGACGTGGTGTCTACGCAGCGATCGTTCCACGTCGGCGCCCGCTTCACGACCGCCGCGTTCGGGTTGGCCGCGTGCCTCTGGACCCTGCCGTCGTTCGCGGCCGGCCTATGGGGATCCTCCTCCGCCGTGACCCGGACGTTGGAACGACACCTGCCCGAGGCCGGGGTGGCGATCCTGTGCGCCGCTCTCCTCTTCATAGCACCGATCGACTGGCGGGCGCGGCGCTTCGCTTTGACCTGGGAGGAGGGGCGGCAGG
>DATFVU010000124.1:0-5595 GCA_035260145.1 Candidatus Polarisedimenticolia bacterium
ACGCGATCGATCCGTCCAGGGGACGGGGCCCGGCTGGTCGCCTTGCGGGGGACTCGTCTATAATGCGCCCCCGACCACTCTGGAGGCCATGGTGACGGACGAAGGGCAGGACGGCGACAAGAGGGACGTGCACGAGACCGCGCCCGAATCCGGGCCGCCCCGCACGGTCAACGTGGCGGTGCTGGCCGGGGCGGTCGTTCTGATCGGCCTCGTGGCGTTCGCCCTCTACAGACGCAACCAGGCGGGACCGGCCCGGCCCGCGACGGGGGCCGGTGCTCCCGCGGCGCAGCCCGCCGACACATCGGCGCCGGAGCAGGGGACCACGATCACCGCGCAAGTCCCGATCCACCTGACGCCCGAAGCCAGTATCATCGCGGAGCGCTACCGCTGCGTCTGCTCCTGCAGCCTTCCTCTCAGCGTCTGCACCTGCTCGAAGACGCCGGGATCGCGGGACATGAAGCAGTACGTTCAGGAGCAGGTCAACCAGAAAAAGTCGGGCAAGGAGATCGACGCGGCGATGGCGGCCCGCTACGGTCCCAACGTCCTGATCGGCGCCTCCGCCCCCGCGCCGACTCCGGCGCCCGCCCGGACCAAGAGATAGCTTCCCTCAGCGCTCGCCCCAGTGCAGCTTGTGCCGCAGCAGCTCGAAGTACGACTGGCGCGGCGAGCGGACCATCAGGATGGGCTGGCGACTGCGCCGCACGCGCACCCGGTCCTTCATCCTGAGAGGCTTCCCCACCTGACCGTCGAGGGTCAGATAGACCTCCGAATCTCCGGCCAGCGTGATCTCGGCGATCGAGTCGTCCGGCACGACCAGGGGCCGCATGCTGAGAGTGTGCGGGCAGATCGGCGTGATCAGGAAGGCCCTCAGGCCGGGATGGACGATCGGCCCGCCGGCCGAGAGCGAGTAAGCGGTCGAGCCGGTCGGCGTAGAGATGATCAGGCCGTCCGACTTGTAGGTCGTGACGGGCACCCGATCGATCGACAGACCGATCTCGATGATCCGCGCCAGGGCGCTCTTGTTGATCACGGCATCGTTCAGAGTCATCTGCCGCATGATCGTTTTTCCGCCACGCAGCACGCTGACTTCGAGCCCGCTGCGTCGATCCAGGGCATAGCGCCGCTCCAGCAGGTCGCCGAGGACCTTCTCCATGTCGTCGGGCCCCGTCTCGGTGAGAAAACCGAGGCCGCCCAGGTTGATCCCGAGGATCGGCCGGGGTCGCGCCGAAATGGCCCGGGCGGCGCGCAGCAGCGTCCCATCCCCCCCGAAGACGATGTACAGATCGGAAGGCTTGGCCCGGCCTCCGGGCAGGCGCGTCTGGCCGCGGCGCCCGATGACTCGGGCGGTCTCAGGATCGAACGCGACGACCACGCCTCGCTGCTCGAGGAACTGGGCGCAGCGCCGGGCCGCGCGCCGGGCCTCGATGGCGCCCCGTTTGGCGATGATCGTCACGCTCCGAATCGAGGCCGGCCTAGTCTCCATGCACGATTCCTTCGAGAAGCTTCTCCAGGCGCTCTCCCCTGATCGAATCGCCTGTGGTCGACAGATGCAGGAAGAACTCGCGGTTCCCCTCGGCCCCGCGGAGGGACGAGGCGCACGCTCCGCGCACCGAGAAGCCGGCGGTCCCGGCGGCCTCGCTGATCCTGTGCAGGGACTTCACATGTTTGGCGGGGTCGCGCACGATGCCTCCGCGGCCGGTTTCCCCCCTCCCGACCTCGAACTGAGGCTTCACCAGAGCCACGACGTCGGAGGCCGGAGCCAGCAGGGCCGGCAGCGGGGGAAGGATCAACCTCAGGGAGATGAAGCTCACGTCGATCACGGCCAGGTCCACGGGCTCCGGAAGATCGCCGGGTGTGAGATACCGCGCATTCCGCCCCTCCATGACGCGCACGCGCGGGTCGTTGCGCAGCGACCAGTCCAAGACACCCCGGCCGACGTCCAGAGCGTACACCCGAAGCGCCCCCCGTTTGAGAAGACAGTCGGTGAAGCCGCCGATGGACGACCCGACGTCGAGCGCCACGCGGCCTGCGGCCTCGACACCGAGCGCCGACAGCGCTCCCTCCAGCTTCACCCCGCCGCGTCCGACGAAGGGGTGGTCGGGCGCCGTCACGGCGATCTCGGTGCCATGAGGCACCAGCGTCCCCGGCTTCATTCCGGGACGTCCATCCACGCGCACCAGCCCGGAAAGGACCATGGCCTGGGCGCGCTCGCGGCTGGGGGCGAGGCCGCGCTCCACGAGCAGCCGGTCCAGGCGCTCCTTCGACCGTCGGGCGGCCACGTCCGTGCCTCCGACGCGTTCCGGATCGGCCGGCCTGTGCGACTTCCTGGCGGCGGTCAACTCGCGCGCTCGATGATGTAGCGAGCCAGGTCGGCGAGGGGCCGGCCGCGGCTGCCGAATCGAGCGATGGATCGCTGGGCGCGCCGCACCGCGGTTTCGGCCCGGCGGCGCGACTCGGCGATCCCCAGGAGCGCCGGAAAGGTCGCCTTGCGGGCCCGGGCGTCCTTGCGCACCCGTTTCCCGAGACGATCGGGATCCCCTTCCAGATCCAGGATGTCATCGACGATCTGGAAGGCCAGGCCGACGTCGTCTCCGTACCGCCGCAGAGCCCGCAGATCGTCTGGTCTACCCCCCGCGATGATCCCGCCGATCTGCGCGGACGCCGAGATGAGCGCGCCCGTCTTGTCGCGGTGGATGCGCTGCAGCACGCCGTAGGAATAAGGACGCCCCTCGGCCTCCAGGTCCATCACCTGTCCGCCGATCATGCCGGTCACGCCGGCGGCCCGGGTCAGGACGCGGATGGCGCGCACCTTGCGCGCCCCCAGCCGGTGGCTGCCGGGATGCGTCGCGGCGATCTGGAAGGCGTGGGTGAGCAGCGCGTCGCCGGCCAGAATGGCCATCGCCTCGCCGAAGACGCGGTGACTCGTGGCCCGCCCGCGCCTCAGGTCGTCGTTGTCGAGCGCCGGCAGGTCGTCGTGGATCAGGGAGTAGGTGTGGATCATCTCGATCGCCGCGGCCGCGGGAAGGATGTCGGAGGCGCGGCCGCCCAGGGCGCGGCAGGCGGTGATCGCCAGGATCGGCCGGAGACGCTTGCCGCCGGGAAACAGCGAGTAGGCCATGGCGCGCCGCACGGTGAGCGGCACCGTGCCCGGCCGCGGCAGGAACCTGCGCAGCGCCGCGTCGACCAGTCGTCGATCGGCCTGCCAGCGGGAAGGAAGCCTCATGAGCGCCCGGGGTCCTCGCCCTCGCCGCCCTCCGGAGGCTCGAACGCACTGAGATTCAGATCGCCCTGCTCGCCGCGGGTCAGGACTTCGATGCGTCGCTGCGCCTCTTCGAGCTTCGCCGCGCACAACCGGGTCAGGGAGATCCCTTCCTCGAACAGCCGCAGCGATTCCTCCAGCTGCAGGTCGCCGTCTTCGAGATTCTTGACGATAGCCTCGAGACGCAAAAGCGCCTCCTCGAACCCCGGCTGTCTAGACCCCTTCTTCGAGCTTGCCATGTGCTCGGACCTCCGTGACCTCACAGTCGAGGCTGCCGCGGTGCAAAAGGACGCTGACGACATCCCCCCGCCGCGCGTGGCCGCTGTCCTTCAGGATCGCCCCTGTTTCCTGAAGGCGGCAGATGGCGTAGCCGCGCGACAGGACGGCGAGCGGGGACAGGGCCTGCAGTCTCTCGGCGTAGGCGCCGATCTGATCGCGGGCGCGCTGCGCCAAAGAGCCGATCGAGGATTCGAGTCGCCTCCCGAGATCGATGGCGGCGGCCCGGCGTATTTGCAGGCGCGCCGCCAGCCGCATCGGTCGCATGCGCTCCAGCAGGATCGCCAGACGGTGCCGCGCCTCGGTCGCCGATTTCTTCACGTGGGTCTCCAGGCCCGCGGCGCCGTCGTCCAGTCGCAGGGCCAGATCGCGCAGTCGATCGTCCAGCGCCCGGCGGGCGCGCGCCGCCCCGGCCCCCTCCAGTGCGCCGGCCGCGTCGGTCATCCGCAGCCGCATCGCCGCGAGCAGGCGGCCGCGAATCATGGCGATCCGCTCCACGAGATCCTCTTTCGAACGCACGACCATCTCGGCGGCCGCGGACGGTGTGGGGGCGCGCAGGTCGGCGACCAGATCGGCGATGGTCACGTCCACCTCGTGCCCGATCGCGGAGACGACCGGGATCTGCGACGCGACGATGGCGCGCGCCACGCGCTCCTCGTTGAACGGCCAGAGATCCTCGAGAGATCCGCCGCCCCGCGCCAGGATCAGGACATCCACCCCGCCGAGGCGGTTCAAGCGGCGGATCGCCTCGACGACCTCGAGCGAGGCGCCCTCTCCCTGGACGCGCGACGGTGCGAGGACGACCTCGAGGTTGGCAAAGCGCCGCGACAGGACCTTGAGGATGTCGCGCAGCGCGGCGCCCGCCGGCGACGCCACGACACCGATCCGCCGGGGGACCAGCGGCAGCGGCCGCTTGCGGGCCGCCTCGAACAGCCCCTCCTCCTGCAGCCTGGCCTTCAGCTGCTCGAAGGCGAGCTGCAGGGCGCCCAGGCCGGCCGGCTCCAGATCGTCGACGATGATCTGGAAGCTGCCGCGGGTCTCGTACAGGCTGACCCGGCCGCGCGCCAGGACCTTCAGCCCGTCCTCGGGCCGGAAGCGCATCGACGGGATGGCGCCCCGGAACAGGACGGCGGAGATCTGCGCCGCTTCATCCTTCAGAGTGAAATAGGCATGCCCGGAAGGATAGCGGCGCAGGTTGCTGATCTCCCCCTCGACCCACACCGACGGGAACTCCTTCTCCAGGGCCTCCCGGGCCAGGGCGTTGAGCTCGCTGACGGTGAGCACGCGCCGGCGCTCGCGCGCGTCCGGCGTCCGGGAGCGCCGCGAGCCCGAAGCCTCCTCGAGCGGGCTGTCAAAGAGGGTTCGCATCGTCCGTCCCGGACGGCTCGCCGTCCGCATGCAGCTGGAACCGTTCGATCGCCAGGGAGCGCCCGCTGCGCTCGTCCACCTCGACGACGACCCCGGACATCCTGGCATCGCGCTTCGCCGTCGTGAAGCGGACCGGCATCCCCGTCAGGAACTTTTTCAGGGCGAGAGACTTGTCGATGCCGATCACGGAGTCGTACGGGCCGGTCATCCCGAGATCGGTGATGTAGGCCGTTCCGCCCGGAAGGATCGTCTCGTCCGCCGTCTGGACGTGTGTATGGGTGCCGACCACCGCGGAGACGCGCCCGTCGAGGTAATGGCCCATGGCCGTCTTTTCCGAGGTCGCCTCCGCATGCATGTCGACCAGGATGACACGCGTTTTTTCTCCGAGACGCTTGAGCGTCTGATCGACGACCGTGAAAGGGTTGTCGCAGGGCGGCATGAACACCCGGCCCATCAGATTGATCACGGCGACCGGGATGCCGGCGGGGGATTCGCCGACGTAGATCCCCGAGCCCGGGGCCCGATCCGGATAGTTGCACGGACGCAGCAGACGCGGCTGTCCGGGAAGGTAGTCCAGGATCTCCGACTTGTCCCAGATGTGATTGCCCGACGTCATGCAATCGATGCCGAACCCCAGGAGCTCCTCGCTCAGCTCGGGCGTGATCCCGAAGCCGTCGGCGGCGTTTTCGACG
>DATFVU010000125.1:0-8515 GCA_035260145.1 Candidatus Polarisedimenticolia bacterium
GAAACCCCGCCTCAGGAGGTCCTCGGGATGCGCCATGAAGTACTGGTCGAGGGCGTCGGGCATCGCGATCAACACGGTCAGGGACGGGCGGTCCTCTCGCCCGACGCGTCCGATCCTCTGCCAGGTGGAGACGACGCTGCCGGGATAGCCGACCAGGATGCAGACGTCCAGGCCGCCGATGTCGACCCCCAGCTCCAAAGCACTCGTGGAAATCACTCCCTGCAGGGAGCCGTCGAACAGGCGTCTCTCGATATCGCGCCTCTCCTCGGGAAGATAGCCGGAGCGGTAGGCGCTCACGCGCCGTCCGTAGCGGGACGATGTCTGCAGCAGCCACGAATGCAAGAGCTCGGTGATCTTGCGCGCCTTGGTGAAGACGATGGAGCGGTACCCCGCGTCCAGCGACCAGGCGAACAGCTGCGTGGCGGCCGTGTAGGGGCTCGTGCGCGGGTTCACGAACATCAGAGTTCTCGCCGCGCGCGGCGCGCCGTTTCGATCCACGACCGTGAAGCGGCGACCCGTCAGGGCTTCACCCAGTCCGCCGGGATTGGCGATCGTCGCCGACGACGCGACGAAGTGGGGCCGGCTGCCATAGTGCGCGGCCACGCGCAGGAGGCGCCTCAGCACGTGGTGCAGGTGGGACCCGAAGATCCCGCGGTACACGTGCAGCTCGTCCACGACGACGAGCGCCAGATTCTCGAACAGCCGGGCCCAGTCCCGATGGTGCGCCAGGATCCCCAGGTGCAGCATGTCCGGATTGGTGATCACGACATCGGGCGGCTCCGCCTTGATCCTGCGCCGCCGGGCGTCGGGCGTGTCGCCGTCGTAGATCGCCGCCGTCACCGGCCGTCCCGTGCCCGGCAGGGCGTCCCGATCGGGCAACGTGCCGCCGTGGCGCGCCGCGGCCCGCGCGAGCTCCTCGATCCCCTGCAGCTGATCCTGCGCCAGGGCCTTGTAGGGGAAGAGGTAAAGGGCGCGCGATCCGGGCCTGGCCAGGGCCATCTCCAGGGTCGGGAGGAGGTAGACGAGGCTCTTGCCGCTGGCCGTCGGCGTGACGATCAGGACGTCCTCGCCGGACCGCACGCCGTCGATCGCCTCCGCCTGATGACTGTACAGGCGGTCGATCCCCCGATCGCGCAGGGCGCGCTCGAGCGCCTGCGGGAGGGGACTGGAGAGAGCGGCGTGCGCGGCGTCCTGACCCGGAACGGTCGCCGTGAAGACGACGTCCTCGCCGAGCTTTTCCGATCGCTTGATCCGTTCGACGAAGGAATGGAGCAGAGAATCGGGACGTCCTTCGCGCACCGCCGACGGCAGGCGCGACTCCGGCGTCACCTCGGCGTTCCTTCCGCGCCGTACTCGTAGAAGCCGCGACCCGATTTCCTTCCAAGGAGACCGGCATCCACCATCCGCCGCAGCAGCGGACAGGGGCGGTACTTCGGATCCCCGAAGCCCTGGTGCAGGACCTCCATGATGGCCAGGCAGGTGTCGAGGCCGATGAAATCGGCCAGCGCCAGCGGGCCCATCGGATGGCGCATCCCGAGGCGCATGACCGCGTCGATGTCGTCGCGGCTTCCGACCCCCTCATGGAGGGCGCAGATCGCCTCGTTGATCATCGGCATGAGGATGCGGTTGCTGATGAATCCGGGGTAGTCCTGCGCCGCGACCGCGGTCTTGCCGAGACGTTTCGCCAGCCCCCGCGTCGTTTCGATCGTTTCCGCGGAGGTCGACTGGCCCGCGACGATCTCAACCAGCTCCATCACCGGCACGGGATTCATGAAATGCATGCCGATCACCCGCTCGGGGCGGCGCGTGGCGGCCGCGATCCGGGTGATCGACAGGGACGACGTGTTGCTCGCCAGGATGACGCCGGGCCGGCAGGTCGCGTCGAGTGCTTCGAACACCCGCGACTTGAGCGTCGGGTCCTCGCTGACCGCCTCGATCACGAAGTCCGCGCCCGACAGCGCAGCGGGCTCGACCGCCGGCCGGATCCGGCCGAGCGTCTCGGCCCGGGCGCCCGGTTGCAGCTTTCCCTTCTCCACCTGGCGCATGAGAGACGCATCGATCGCCTGCAGGGCCGCGTCGACGATCGGCCGGTTCTGGTCGGACAGGAGCACGGCGAAGCCGGACTGGGCCGCGACCTGGGCGATGCCCCGGCCCATCTGGCCCGCTCCCACGACCCCGATGGTGCGCAGGGTGTTAGAGGGCACGCACGGCCATCGCCACGGCGTTGCCGCCGCCAAGGCAGAGCGCCGCCACGCCCCGCCTGGCCTTCCGATCCGCCATGGCGTAGAGAAGCGTCGTCAGGACCCTGGCGCCGCTGCAGCCGATCGGGTGTCCCAGGGCGACCGCGCCGCCGTTCACGTTGACGCGCTCGGGATGGAGCTTGAGCTCGCGCATCAGAGCCACCGACTGCACCGAGAACGCCTCGTTCAGCTCGAACAGGTCCACCTCGTCCACTGTCCACGAGGCCTTCTCGAGCGTCTTTCTCACCGCCTCGACCGGCGCCATCATGACCATCTTCGGCTCGATGCCGCTCGAGGCGTAGGCGACGATCTCGGCGAGAGGCTTTCGCCCCCCCTTCACCGCCCGTTCCTCCGCCATGACGACCAGCGCCGACGCGCCGTCGTTCACTCCCGGCGCGTTGCCCGCCGTTACCGTGCCGCCGTTCTTGAAGGCGGGCTTCAGGCGGGCGAGCGCCTCGATGGTGGTGTCCCGGCGCGGCCCCTCATCGACGTCGAAGGTCAGAGGCGGGCCCTTCCTCTGCGGAATCGGGAGGCCCACGATCTCCGCCTTGAACTTGCCCGCATCGATGGCCGCGATCGCCTTGCGGTGGCTGCCCAGGGCGTATTCGTCCTGCGCCTGGCGCGAGATTCCGTATTTCTCCGCGACCGCCTCGCCGCAGCAGCCCATGTGGAAATTCTCGTAAGCGTCCCACAGACCGTCGGCGATCATCGAGTCGACCAGCTCGCCGTGGCCCAGGCGCAGCCCCTCACGCCCCCCCTTGAGCAGGTAGGGGGCGTTGCTCATCGATTCCATGCCGCCCGCGACGATCACCTGGTGATCGCCGGCTCGGATCGCCTGAGCGGCCAGCGCGACCGCCTTCAGCCCGGAGCCGCAGACTTTGTTGATCGTGAGCGCGGGCACCGTCACCGGAAGCCCGCCTCGCATCGCCGCCTGACGGGCCGGGTTCTGTCCCAGACCCGCCGGCAGGACGTTCCCCATGATGACTTCATCGACGTCATCCGGTCGGATCCCGGCGCGCGCCACCGCCTCCTTGACGACCGCGGCGCCCAGCTCGGTCGCCTGGAGGCCTTTCAGCGATCCCAGGAATTTTCCGACCGCCGTTCTGCAGGCGCTGACGATGACGGCCTTGCCCATGGCGAGCCTCCCGAAAAATCAATGCTGAAGTATACCAAATGCCTCGCGACCCCGAAACGCCGGCGCGGCGGGAGCGCCGCCCGAAAATCGGCGCGCGGCGCCCGGCCACTTGACTTCTCCCAGCCGACAGAACTGTAAGAATTTCTTTACAAATCGCGTGCTTGACTCGCGGGAATCGATCCAGTATATAAACAGTGTTCTCGCGGCGAAGCCGCACGGAGAGGGACGTCGATGAAGCTGCATGGTTGGAACGTCAAGCCCCTGAAGCCGCGTGTTTCTCCGGCGGCGAAGGACGAGCCGCTCGCGGAAGACATCTTCGTCAACAGCATCGTGGCCGTGAAGGACAACAAGCGAGTCCTTCTGCACCGGGTGGTCAAGATCAATCCGGACGGCACCGAGGAGGTCTTCATCATCAAGGCGTCACCGAAGATCATCGAGACCAATCACTGACGTTCCCGTGCCGCGTCCCCGCGGCCGGTCCGCTTGTGCTAACGTAGCGCCGATGCGCCGCGTTCCTTTGCCCCCCGTCATTCTGTTCCGCGCCGTCGCCCTGGTTTTGCTGGCCCTCGTCACGGGGGGTCGCACAGGCGCCTCCTCGGGTGACGAGGCCCCCTATCGCGTCCTCGCGGGCCCCTATTCCAAGAAGGAGGCCAAGGAGGGGACGGCGCACACCGAGGCCAGGACGAGAATTGACATGCTCGGTATCTCGGTCGAGTTCCTCGGGCCGGAGGAGCGCGCCGCATTCGTGAAATCGATCGATCCCACGACGACCGATCCGTTCGCCTCGCGTCCCGGCAGGCCCGCGAGCTTCAGCACCTTCCGGGTGGCCTTCGACAACCGCTCGACAGCCGACGTCCAGTTCCAGCCCGGCAACGTCATCATGCTCACCGATCGAAAGACCCAGGACTTTCCAGTCGATCTGACCGACCTCTACCGCCTGGCGGCGGAGGTCGGCGTGGCCGATCCCGAGAAGACCATCGACCGCATCGCTCCGATCATGTTCGACAGCAGCACGACCATTCACGCCGGGCGGCGCATCGAGCGCCTTCTGGTGTTCGGCCCGTTTCCAGCGAAGTGGAGGGAGCTCCAGCTGCACTTCTCGTTCCTGCAGATCGGCACGCAAACGAAAGAAGCGACCTTCCATTTCCACAAGCAGCCGCTGAAGGAGTGAACCCGCCATGCCGGCCCGAATCCTCGATGGCGCCGCGGTGGCGCGGGCGATCCGCGCCGAGGTGGCCGCCGGCGTCTCGGAGCTGAAGTCCCGCATCGGGACAACACCGCGCCTCGCCGCCGTGCTGGTCGGAGACGATCCCGCGTCGCAGGTGTACGTGCGCACCAAGATCGCCGCCTGCGGCGAGGCGGGAATCCGCTCCGACGAGGTCCGCCTGCCGGCCTCGGCGACACAGGACGAGGTTCAGGGGTGCGTCCGCCGCCTGAACGAGGAGCGCGACGTCGACGGCATCCTTGTGCAGCTGCCGCTGCCCGGCGGGCTCGATCGCGTGGCGATCGTCCTGGCCCTCGACCCGGAGAAGGACGTCGACGGCCTGCACCCGCTCAACGCCGGGCGCCTGCTGATGAAGCTCGACGCGATGGTCCCCTGCACGCCGGCCGGAATCATCGATCTCCTCGATCGCAGCGGCCTGCCGATCGCCGGCCGGCACGCCGTGGTCGTCGGTCGGAGCGAGATCGTCGGCCGGCCCTTGTCCATCATGATGTCGCAGCGCGACGCCACGGTCACCGTCTGCCATTCGAAGACACCGGACCTGGCCTCGTTCACCCGCCAGGCCGACATCCTGATCGCCGCGGTCGGCCGCCCCGCGTTCATCCGACGCGACCACATCCGGCCGGGTGCGATCGTCGTCGACGTCGGGGTCAATCGCCTGGATGACGCGCGGGCCGCCGCCTCGATATTCGGGGAGGATTCCCCGAGGCCGCGCCAGGTGCGCGAGCGCGGCTACACGCTGGTCGGCGACGTCCATCCGCGCGAGGCGGCCGAGCGGGCCGGCTGGCTGACCCCGGTTCCGGGAGGCGTCGGGCCGCTCACCGTCGCCTGTCTGCTGCGCAACACCCTGCGCGCGGCGCTCCGGCGCCGCACGCCTCAGTCGCGATGACCCAGGGCTCCGACCTTCCGCCGGGAGCGTCGCTGTCGTACGATACACCCCCCTCGCCGACGCCCCGCCGCGGCAAGCCGTTCGTCCTGCGCGTCGGCCTGACCGGCGGCATCGCGACGGGCAAGTCCACCGTGGCGCGCATCTTCGCCACCCTGGGCGCCACGATCCTGGACGCCGACGAGATCGCGCACCGCCTGGTCGAAAAAGGAGCGCCGGCGTACGACCCGGTCGCCAGGGCCTTCGGGGAGGAGATCCTGGCCCGCGACGGGGCGATCGATCGCTCCCGGCTCGGTCGCATCATCTTTTCCGACCCGGAGAAGAGGGCCGTCCTCGAGTCGATCCTGCATCCGCTCATCCGCAAGGAGGAGGCGAACCTGGTCGAGCTCCTGGCCGACACGGGCCAGGGGCGCATCGCCGTGTCGAACGCCGCCCTCCTGATCGAGACCGGCTTCTACCGCGACTATCACCGCGTCGTGGTCGTGCACTGCGCTCCCGCGGCGCAGCTCGATCGGATCCTCAAGCGGGACGCACTGACCGAGGAGGAGGCGCGAGCCCGCATCGCCGCGCAGATGGACACGAAAGAGAAGCTGAAAGTCGCCCACTACGCCATCGACACCACCTCCGGCCACGCCGCCACCGAAACCAGGGCGCGCGCCGTCTTCCGCCACCTGCAGCAGGATCTCCAGGCTCTCTCGGACGTCGGCTAGGAGGCGCGGGCGCCGGGTGCTCTCGCCCGCGGGCCGTGAACCCCGGGCGATGACTCTCTAGAGGGTGATGTTGTCGATGAGCCGGGCGCGCCCGAACCAGGCGGCGACGGCGAGCAGCGTCCCGGGCCCCGCGGTTGCGACCGGCTCGAGGGTCTCGCCGTGCACGGCTTCGACATAGTCGAGACGGGCGAGCGGCTCGCGTCCGATGACGTCCCGCGCGAGCGCGACGACCCGCGCCGGATCGGTTTCTCCGGTGCTCACGCCGGCCGCGGCCGCGCTCAGCGCGCGGTACAGCACCGGCGCGGCGCGCCGTTCGTCCGGAGCGAGGTAGGCATTGCGCGACGAGAGCGCCAGCCCGTCCGCCTCGCGCACGGTGGGGCAGGAGACGATCCGCGTCTCGTCGTGCAGATCCCGCGCCATGCGACGGATGATGCGCACCTGCTGGGCATCCTTCTCTCCGAAGAAGGCGACCTCGGGCCTCACGACGGCGAACAGCTTGGCGACGACCGTCGTCACGCCCCGGAAGTGGCCGGGCCGGCTCCTGCCGCACAGCACATCCTGCATCCCCTCGACCTCCACGTAGGTCCGGTGCCCCGGGACGTGGATCTCCCCTTCGTCGGGGAGGAACAGGACGTCCACGTCGGCGGCGCTGAGGAGAGACTCGTCGCGCTCCGGATCGCGAGGGTAGGCACGAAAGTCCTCGCGCGGCCCGAACTGGAGGGGATTGACGTAGATCGATACGACGACGGCGTCCGACTCGGCGCGGGCGCGCTCGATCAGGGACAGGTGCCCCCGGTGCAGGGCTCCCATGGTCGGCACGAGGCCGACCCGCCTGCCCGAGGCCCGCGCGGCGCGCCCGAAGGCGTGCATCGCCGCGACGGTGCGAACGATCTCCACGGCGAGGGACCTAGGTCCGCCCGGACTTGCCGGCCGCGATCGCCTCCGGGACGGAATAAGTCTCCGCCTCCGACGGGAAGGCCCCGCCGCGCACGTCGTCGACGAAGCGGTGCACCGCGGCGGCGATCTCGTCGCCGATCCGCGCGTAGCGTCGCGCGAACTTGGGCGGCGTGCCCTCGCCCAGGCCCACCAGGTCGTGGAACACGAGGACCTGCCCGTCGCAGAAGCGGCCGGCGCCGATCCCGATGGTCGGAATGGCGACGGCGTCGCTGATCGCCCGGCCCACCGATTCGGGCATCCCCTCGAGCACCAGCGAGAAGACCCCCGCGCGCTCGAGCGCCACGGCGTCCTCGACCAGGGCCCGCGCCTGATCGATTCTCTTCCCCTGGACGCGGTACCCGCCCATCAGATGCACCGACTGCGGCGTCAGGCCGATGTGCCCCATGACGGGGATCTCCGCATCGAGAAGGGCCTCGACGAGCCCGGCCCGCCGGCGGCCCCCCTCGATCTTGACCGCGGCGGCCCCGCCTTCCTTGAGGAACCGTCCGGCGTTTCTCACGGCGTCGCGCCTTCCGGTCTGGAACGACAGGTACGGCATGTCCCCGACCACCAGGGCGCGCCGGGCCGCGCGCGAGACCGCGCGCGTATGGTGCAGCATCTCATCCATCGTGACCGGCAGGGTGCTCTCGTAGCCCAACACGTTGTTCCCCAGACTGTCGCCGACCAGGAGCACGTCGACGCCGGCCACGTCCAGGATGCGGGCGGTGGGGTAATCGTAGGCCGTCAACATGACGATCCTGCGGCCGCTCTCGGGCGCGGCGCGCAGCTCGGGAACCGTGATTCTGCCGACGGTTGGAACGGACGGTCCGGGCTGTCCCGGACCTTCGGGCGGGCGGGTCATGGGGCCTCCTTCTCCCCTCCGGCAACGGCCGGTAGAGGGAATCGTGCAGGGCACGTCGATGCGCGGGTCTGTCTAGGCGCGCGCCAGTCCCGGTCCCTTCTGGGATCCGAGCGGAATGTAGTACTGCACGCCCCGCTGCATCGTCTCGATCTGCCGGAACAACTCATCCAGGTCGTCGCGACTCTTCACGAAGTCGATGTCCGTCGTGTCGATGACCAGGAGCGGCGTCCGGTTGTAGTGAAAGAAAAAATAATTGTACGCCCGGTTCAGCTCGGAAACATAGGCCTCCGAAATCTCCCGCTCGTAGTCCCGCTGCCGGGAGCGGATACGCTCCATCAGCACCCGGTCACCGGCCTGGAGGTAGATCACCAGGTCCGGGTGCGGCGTCTGCGGCTCGAGCACGCCGTACAGCTTCTCGTACAGCATGAGCTCGGAGTCATCCAGATTCAAGTAGGCGAAGATCTTGTCCTTGGCGAAGATGTAATCGCAGATGAGCGTCTTCTGGAACAGGCGCCCCTGCGCCA
>DATFVU010000126.1:0-2194 GCA_035260145.1 Candidatus Polarisedimenticolia bacterium
GGTCGGAGCCCTATCCGGTCCTCTCGGCCGATCAACTCGCCGTCCTGATGATGGATTTCTCCGACAATTACGCCGCGAACCTGCTCATCGACCTCGTGGGCTTGGAGACGATTCAGGCGCGACTGCAGAGCTGGGGCCTGAGGAAAACGCTTCTGCGCCGGCGGATGATGGACTTCGAGGCGGCGCGCGCCGGTCGCGACAACGTGACCACGCCGCGCGAGATGGTCTTACTCCTCTCCCGGCTGTATCGCGGCGAGGTCCTGAATGCGGCGGACACGCGCCGGGCGATCGACATCATGACGCGCAACGAGGGGACGCCGATCAAGAAGGGATTGCCGGCGTCGGCCCGGGCGGCCGACAAGGAGGGCGAGCTCGACGGTGTGCGATGCGATTCGGGGATCGTCCTCGTCCCGGGCGAGGCGAGCGGCGCCAACGCGGGATCGTCGGGGCCGATGCGCCCCTTCGCCCTCTCGGTCATGACCGCCCGGCTGAAGGATGAAGCCGCGGGGGAGGCCTTCATCCGGGACGTGGCGGCCGCGGCCTGCGACTACTTCGCTTCGCGCTGAGCTCAGCGGGAGCGGCGGGCCCCCACCATCTCCGGTTTCAAGTAGGGCAGGGGGTCGACCGGGCGGCCGTCGCGCCGCACCTCGAAGTGAAGATGGGTTCCGTGCGCGTTCCCGGTGGCCCCCACCTCGGCGATCGCCTCGCCCTGCTCGACCTCGTCCCCCTCGCTGACCAGCAGCCGGCTGGCGTGGGCGTAGAGCGTGCTCACGCCCCCGCCATGATCGATCACCACGGTCTTGCCGTACTTCCCGTCGCTTCCGGAGCGCACCACGATCCCCGAGGCCACGGCGCGCACCTCCTCGCCGCGGACCCCGTCGATGTCGATCCCGTCGTGATGGTGATGCTGGCCGCGCTGACCGAACCTTCCGGTGATCAGGCCCTCCAGGGGCCAGACGATGGACATCTGCTTGACGGTCTCATCCTTCACAACGTCCGGCTCCGGTGGCTTCTCCGTCTCCTTGGGTCTCGCCTTGCGGGCGGTGGGCCGGGGAGGGACGGCGGGGGGCGCCGGGGAGCCTGTGGGTACGTAGATCTCCGTCCCGGCGGCGATGTTCGACGGGTTCCGGATGCCGTTCACCTCGATGATCGTTTCGACGGGCACCCCGTACTCCTTCGACAGGGAGTAAAGGGTCATGCCGGGATCGAGGCTGACGCGCACGCCCTCGCCCTCAGCACCCGTGTCCTCGCAGCCGGCGCCGCACGGAGCGGACTCCTGTCCGGCGTCCGTTTTCTCTTTGCGGTCGAGACGCACGGCCGGCGTCGCACCGCTCATCCTGGCCGGACGCTCCCATTGGGTGATCGGCGGCGGCTGGGGGGATGTCTCGGGGCGCGGAGCGGCCCGGCCGCCGCAGGCGATGATCGAAAAGCCGCCGGCCGCAGCCAGGAAGAACGCCAGGATGCCGCTTCTGCGCCAATCCCGCATCTTCTCGACCCTCATATTAATATGAAGGAGCGCCCGCCGACAGTCCACACCTTTAACTGCGTTGTTTGTAGGGTGTTGTGAGGCGTTCTCCGATGGAATCGGCGCCCAGCTAGTGATTCGGGGGATTGCACTTCCGTTGTCGCTCCACCCAGGCGACGGTTGATCGACACCTCCGCCGTCTGCTACAGTCCGCGGCCATGTCGCAAACCGCCGGTCGTCGCCCCGGCCGACCGCTCAGGACGCTCGCCCTTCTGACGGCCGGCATCCCGCTCGCGGTGTGGTTCTCGCTCGCCTGCAAGGCCGAGCGGCCGGGCTATCTGGCCGGAGACGGCGCAGGGGGGGCGACAGGTGAAGAGCCGGCCGCCCAGGGAGGCTCGACCCGCCCCCTCCTCCAGAACCCCTATTTCGCGAACATGACCGTCGAGAAGAATGTAGCGGTGCCGATGCGCGACGGAGTGGTCCTGCGCGCCGACATCTACCGCCCGGCGTCGCCCGGCAGATTCCCGACGCTGGTTTACAGGACACCCTACGGAAAGGACGATCTCGTCGAGTCGGGGTCGGAGCCGACCGTCGTCCGCGCCGCCCGCGCCGGTTACGCCGTCGTGGTCCAGGACGTGCGCGGACGGTACCACTCGGACGGAGAATTCCGGCCGTACCACCAGGAGGGGCGGGACGGCTTCGACACCATCGAGTGGGCGGCGGCGCAGC
>DATFVU010000127.1:0-4989 GCA_035260145.1 Candidatus Polarisedimenticolia bacterium
CGCGCCGCGCACCGGCAAGACCATGCTGCTGCAGGCGATCGCCAACAGCGTCACCCAGAACCACCCGGAGATCGTCCTCATCGTCCTGCTCATCGATGAGCGGCCGGAGGAGGTCACCGATATGCAGCGGTCGGTCAACGGCGAGGTCATCTCCTCGACGTTCGACGAGCCGGCCACCCGCCACGTGCAGGTCGCCGAGATGGTCATCGAGAAGGCCAAGCGCTTGGTCGAGCACAGGAAGGACGTCGTCATCCTTCTCGACTCGATCACGCGCCTGGCGCGCGCCTACAACACCATCGTGCCGCCCTCGGGCAAGGTGCTGTCGGGCGGCGTGGACGCGAACGCGCTGCAGCGCCCGAAGCGTTTCTTCGGCGCGGCCCGCAACGTCGAGGAAGGCGGCTCGCTCACGATCATCGCCACCGCCCTGATCGAAACCGGAAGCCGCATGGACGACGTGATCTTCGAGGAGTTCAAGGGGACCGGCAACATGGAGATCCACCTCGACCGCAAGCTGGCCGACCGCCGGATCTACCCGTCCATCGAGATCACCCGCTCCGGAACGCGCAAGGAGGAGTTGCTGCTCGCCAAGCTGGAGCTGGACCGCTCCTGGGTCCTCCGCAAGGTCCTGAACTCCCTGTCCCCCGTCGAGGCGATGGAGCTCCTGATCGAGCGGATGCAGAAGACCAAGAACAACGAGGAGTTCCTGTCCTCCATGAGCAACATGGGATAGGGCCGGAACCTGCCGCCGGGGACCACCGTCTAAGTCAGGCGGGCCGGGCCCCGGAGCGGCACCAGGACCTTTGCGCCGGGGCCCCGATCCATCTATAATGCGCGGCTTCGGCCCAGGACACGCTGTCGGGCGGACCTCGGTCCGCGAGGAGTCGTCACATGAAGAGCGGAATCCATCCGGTTTACAAGGTCGTCACGGTCACGTGCGCGTGCGGGGAGAGCTTCGTCACCCGCTCGACGCGGGACGACCTGCGTCTCGAGATCTGCGCCAAGTGCCATCCGTTCTTCACGGGCAAGCAGAAGTTGATCGACTCCGCGGGACGCGTCGAGCGCTTCCAGAGGCGCTACAAGAACGTGCCCAAGGAGGGCGCCGCGGCCACCGCCAAACCGGCCGCGCCTGCCGTGATCAAGGCCGCCTCCCCGGTCGCCGGAAAAGCCGCCAAGGCGGCTGCGAAGGGAAAGTCCGGCGCCACGCCTCCGGAAGGAAAGGGCTCGGCCACCGGGGTCTAGCCCCGCGCAGGGCCGTACGCCCGATGCCACCACACAGCGCGCATTTCCTCGATGACGAGGCTCTCCTGGAGCCCGAGCCGGGCGACGGGAATGTGGCGCGCGGCGCGTCCGGATGGTAAATTCTTTTCAATGTCGATGAAGGGACGGGCCTGACGTGGAGATCCTCGATCGTCTGAAGGCTCTCGAAGAGAAGTTCGAGTCGCTCGCCCGCCAGATGAGCGACCCGGGACTGGTGTCCGACCAGGAGCGCTATCGTCAGGTCACCAAGGCGTATCGCGAGCTGGAGAAGACCATCGCCCGGTACGCCGAGTACAAGGACGTGGCGCGCCAGATCCAGGAGTCGCAGATCCTCATGCAGGACGAGGAGATGAAGGCCATGGCCCGGGAGGAGCTGCAGTCGCTCGAGCAGCGCAAGGAGGCGCTCCTGGCGGAGCTGCGCACGCTGCTCCTGCCCAAAGACCCCAACGACGAGAAGAATGTCATTCTCGAGATCCGGGCCGGCACGGGCGGCGAGGAAGCGTCCCTGTTCGCGTCCGAGCTGTTCCGCATGTACAGCCGTTACGCGGAGCGGCGCGGCTGGCAGGTCGAGGTGCTCAACTCGAGCCAGAGCGGCCTCGGGGGAATCAAGGAGGCGATCGCCCTGATCAGCGGCCGGCAGGTCTACAGCCGCCTGAAACACGAGAGCGGCGTGCACCGTGTGCAGCGCGTCCCCGCCACCGAGGCCTCGGGGCGCATTCACACCTCGACCGCCACCGTGGCCGTCCTTCCGGAGGCCGACGACGTGCAGATCGAAGTCAACGAAAAGGACCTGCGCATCGACACGTTCTGCGCCACCGGCCCCGGCGGACAGGGGGTCAACACGACCTATTCGGCCATCCGCATCACGCACCTGCCCACCAATACGGTCGTGCAGTGTCAGGATGAGCGCTCGCAGCACAAGAACAAGGCGCGCGCCATGAAGGTGCTGCGCTCCCGGCTTCTGGATCTGGAGATTCAGAAGCAGCGCGACGCCATCGCCAAGGATCGCCGCAGTCAGGTCGGCACCGGCGAGCGCTCCGAGAAGATCAGGACCTACAATTTCCCCCAGAACCGCCTGACCGACCATCGCGTCAACGTCACCATCCACCGACTGCCCGAGATCATGGAAGGGGACATCGACCCGATCATCGAGCCGGTCGTGGCGTACTATCAGGCCGAGGCGCTGAAGGAAGAGGTGCGGGTCTGAGCAGGCCGGCCGCCTCCTCCTTGATCGCGGAGGGAAGGGCGACCCTGGAAGCGGCCGGCGTCCCCGAGGCAAGGCGCGACGCCGAGGTCCTCCTGGCCCACGTCCTCTCCATCGATTCCGCGCGCCTCCTCGCCCATCCCGAGACATCGGTCGAGCCGGAGGCCGCAGCCCGCTACCGGGATCTGCTGCGCCGCCGGGCGGGGCGTGAGCCGCTGCAGCACCTGACGGGCGTGCAGGAGTTCTGGTCGCTCGCGTTCAGGGTCTCGCCGGCGACGCTGATTCCGCGCCCCGAGACCGAGGGAATTCTCGAGGCGTTCTTTCGCCTGAATCGCGGGCCGGCGCCCGCGATCGTGGACGTCGGGACCGGCAGCGGCTGTCTCGCGGTCGTCGTCGCGCGGGAAGTCCCCGGCGCGCGCGTGCTGGCGTGCGATCTCTCGGAAGGGGCCCTGCGTGTCGCGCGCGACAACGCCGCGACGCACGGTGTGGCGGGTCGGATCGAGTTTCGCCGCGGCGACCTGTTCGGACCGCTCCGCGGCGACCTCGAGGGGGGGATCGATTTCATCCTGAGCAATCCGCCCTACGTGAGGGAGGACGAGCTCGAGGGATTGATGCCCGAGGTGAGGGATCATGAGCCCCTGGCGGCCCTGGTCGCGGGACCGGACGGTCTCGCCGTGCACCGCCGCCTGGCGGGGGAGGCCGCCGACTTCCTGAAGCCCGGCGGTCACCTCATCGTCGAGTGTGGCTCGGGCCAGGACGTCCCCCTGCGCGGTCTCTACCGCGATCATCCGGGGCTCGAGCTCGTCGCCATCCAGCCGGACCTGGCCGGCATCCCGCGCATCCTGATCGTTCGCGCGCGCTGAGGCCTCTCGCCGCGGCGCGGTATACTTCCTCCATGTCCGAGCCGATTGCCGTCGAGCGGGCCCTGTCGATCGTTCTGGAAGCCACGCCCGTCCTGCCTTTCGAGTCGATCGACACGGACCAGGCCCTCGGGAGATGGCTTCAAGAAGAAATCAAGGCCGATCGCGACCATCCCGACTTCGACAAGTCGTTGATGGATGGCTACGCGGTCGTCGCCGCCGACCTCGAGCGCGATCTCCGCCCCCTGCGCGTCGTGCAGGAAATTCCCGCCGGGACGGACCCGGCCGGGCTGCGCGCCGTGCGACCGGGCGGCGCCTCCCGCATCATGACCGGGGCGCCGATCCCGCCGGGCGCCGACGCCGTTCTGATCGTCGAGGAGACGGAAGGGGTGGAGGGGGATCCGGAGAGCGTGCGCCCGAAGAGCGCGGTGCGCGCGGGCGCCAACATCGCCCGGCGCGGGGCCGACGTGCGCTCCGGGGAGGTTCTCCTGCGCGCCGGCGAGTTCATCGGCGCTGCGGAGATGGGTGTCATCGCCGCCTGCGGCCGCACCCGGGTTCGAGCAGGCGGCCGGCCGCGGCTGGCGGTGCTCGCGACCGGCGATGAGCTGGTCGAGCCTGAAAACGCGCCCGGGCCGGGCCAGATCCGCAACAGCAACGGTCCCGTCCTGCGCGCCCTGGCGCTGAGGGCCGGCGCCGTGACGCGGTACCTGGGCATCGCTCCCGACGACGAGCGAGGCCTGCGCCTCCTGATCGAGGACGGTCTCGGCGACGACGTTCTCGTCCTGTCCGGCGGCGTTTCGATGGGAACGCGCGACCTCGTGGGCCAGACCCTGCGCTCGCTCGGCGTCGAGATTCTCTTCGACAGGGTCGCGATCAGGCCCGGCAAGCCGTTCACTTTCGGCCGCCGTGGCTCGGCGCTGGTCTTCGGGTGTCCGGGGAATCCCGTCTCGGCCTACGTCATCTTCCAGGTCTTCGCCCGCGCCGCCCTGCGCCGCATGATGGGGAGCGCCCATCCCGCTCCCGTCCCGGTCCGGGGCGTCCTGAAGACTCCCGTGCGGCAGCGACCGGGCCGCGCCGGGTATCTCCAGGCGCGGGCCGCCTGGGCCGGCGGCGCGTACGAAGTCGAGGTCATCCCGAGCAGCGGGTCGGCCGATTTCGTCTCGAGCGCGAGGGGCAACTCCCTGGCCATCCTTCCACCGGACGTCACCTCCCTCCCCGCCGGCGCTTCGATCGAGACGCTCCTTCTCGACGATCAGCCGGATCGGTAGGCGCAACGCCCTGCGCCCGCCGGGGACGCGTCCGGTTCGCTGCGCGAACCTTCGCGGCCTGCCTCGCGCGTGGTCCGCTCGCGTTGACACCCTCCGGACGGCGTGTTAGCCTCCGCGCGCTCTCGCTGGAAGGGCGCGACGGCCACCGGTGAGTCGGCGCCTCATCGCCGACGGCGGGCGAAGCCCGGGGAGGAACGCGCTTGGCGAAGGTCACGGTCCTGATCGCGGACGACCTGAAGTTCTTCGTCGAGACCGAAAAATCCTACCTGCAGCGCGGCGGCTTCGACGTTCTCACGGCCCTGTCGGGGGAGGAGGCGGTGGCCCTCGCCGCCAAGCGGCCGCCCCACCTGGTGCTCCTCGACCTGGAGATGCCCAGGATGGATGGCGCGGCCGCCTGCGC
>DATFVU010000128.1:0-4700 GCA_035260145.1 Candidatus Polarisedimenticolia bacterium
GTGACGGGGGCCCATGGTGGGCGATACTGGATTCGAACCAGTGACCCCCTGCTTGTAAGGCAGGTGCTCTCCCGCTGAGCTAACCGCCCAACGAGGCCGCCGCGCGCCTTCTGTTGAAGCGCGAAATGGTAGCCCGCGGGCAAAGGGATTGTCAAACGAGCGACCGGATGGCCTCTCGGCCCCGACGTCACGGCACGCCCGGGACGCCGCCCAGGCGGCCGCGCAGGCTTCGGAGCATGCGGCTGACGTGCGTGGCGCGCCAGAACACCCGGCGGCAGCCCGGGCAGCGGCTGAACCGGCGGTGCTTTCGGTAGACGTACGGTGGCACCTCGGAGCGGACCGACGGGCGGGACACCCGGCGGGTCGCGCGATTGCACTTGACGCAGCGCCGAAACAGCCGATCTTTGCGTAGTCGGAGGCCGCGCTCCCGCAGCACCTGGCGGATCTGCTCCGTCAGGTCCTGGCTCGCTATCAGGACGTGGTTGCGGGCGTCGCGCCGCTGAACGAGACGGCGGTCGCTGGTCAGGATGATGCGCCCCTCCGTCCGGGCGATGCGCACAAGCTGCCCGTCCTCGATGCGCGAAAAGTAGGCGACGTCGTGACCCAGGAGAATCAGCCACTTGGCCAGCGTCCCCAGCATGCAGTCGGCGGCGAACTTCACGTTGGTCGGGCCTCGTCGTATAATTTTGCCACGATGACAATCCAACCCGGACGGAGGGCGATGCGATTCACGTCCTGGGGCCTGGCCCTGACGCTTGGGAGCCTGGCCGCCATAGCACCCGGACTCGCTTCAGATGATTCCAAGAAGGTCGAGCCGTCCGCTCCCCTGTCGCAGGCGGCCCCGACCCCCCGCAGCGTCTTCGGGACGATCATGGGCGCGGTCCTGGACGTGAAGAAGAAGCCCGTGGTCGGGTGCATGGTGCAGTTATCGGCGCGCGCGGAGGGGGGCACGCTGCGGGTCACCGGCACGGACGAGAAGGGACGCTACGTGTTCAAGGACCTGCCGGCCGGAATCTACGATATCGAGGTCGCGGCGGAGGGGGACGTGAGCCGCACGAAGGGGCAGATCGAAGTGCGGCCGCCGTTTCGGAACATCGTCGATTTCGAGATCGGTTCCGGAGCGCAGACCGACGATCGGTCCGCCCCCGGTGCCTCCGGTCAGATCCTGGAGACCCTGATGAAGGCCCGGACCGACGCGGGGCTCTCCGAGATGGGATTGGTGCCGGTCAAGGGGACCTTCCTGGATGCGCAGAAGCGGCCGATCCCCGAGGTCTCGGTGATGCTCATGTCGCTCCAGGGGAAGAAGTCGCTGCAGGCGTTTTCGGGGGAGGACGGGACGTTTCTCATGCCGGAGGTGAGTCCCGGCCGCTACCGGGTCCTGGTCTCTTCTCCGGGCTACGTGTCGCTCGATCTGAAGTCGGTCGTGGTCCTGCCGGTGGCGGGCCTGAACCTCGGACTGTCGCTGGTGGATTACCCCCTGAACTTCAGGAGCAGGCCGGAAGATCGGCTTCCCCAGGAAGAGCCGCTGCAGCCTCCCGGCTCGGACCGCTGAGCCGGCCCGCGCTCCCTGCGGGACCTCACTTGGCGGCCTTGCGGACGGCGTAGTAGCCGCTGCGCGTGCGGATCTCGAGACCCTTTCCCGGGGCGCCCTCCAGCTTGATCCTGCGCCAGCGGCCGTCCCAGACGGTGTTGGTCGGCTCGTAGGTGACGTAGTACTGGCTCTTCAGCTCCTGCGAGATCTCCGTGTAGACCCCCTCCAGCTCTTCCACCTTCGAGGGAAAGTAGGCGCGGCCGCCGGTCTCCTCGGCCAGCGTCTTGAGGACGTGCCGGAGGTCGACGTCGAGGACCGTCGTCCCCATGCCGATCGGGAAGATGATGATGTCGGAGATCTTCGCCTCGTCGAGCACGCGCTTGAACGAGAACTTGCTGGAGGTATCGTCGCCGTCGGTCAGGAGAATGATCGCCTTGCGCCCGTCGATGCCGCGCAGTTTGCGGAACGAAGCGTACAGCGCGTCGTAGAGCGCCGTGCCGCCGAGGGCGTTGGTGCTGGTGATCGCCTTGCGCAACAGGTTCTTGTCGTCGGTCAGCTCCTGGAGGAGGAAGACCTTTTCGTCGAAATCGATGACCAGCGCCTTGTCCTGGGTCCCCAGCGTGTCGACGAATCGGCTCGCGGCGTTGTGCACCTTGTCCATCGCCGGCTGCATGCTGCCGCTGCTGTCCAGGATGACGGCCAGGGTCACCGGCCGCTTCTCGAGATAGAAGTCGATGATCGTCTGGCGCTTGCCGTCCTCATCCAGCACCAGGTCGCTCTTCTTCAGATCGAGCGCGAAGTGGCGCTCCCCCTCCTTGCTGTAGGCGGTGGCGTACAGGACGACGCGGTTCACCTGCACCGCGTAGTTGAGCACGACGCGCTTCAGGATGACCGTGTCGGAGACCGTGACGCCTTCCCGGTGGTAGGCCGTGGCGCGAATCACCCAGGAGCGCGGCTCGTTGCCGAAGTCGAAGAAACAGGAGTAGGGCGCCTCGGTGTCGATGAACACCAGGCGGTCATCGACGAAGAACTCCACCTTGTCGATCATCTTCGGATCGGCCGTGGTCACCTCGGCGTCAATCTCGGCGCGGCCGAAGCGGAAGTCGTTGTGCGCCGGGTTGGTGATCCGTACGGCGAACCCCTTGCGGCTGCGGACCTGCGGCGGCGCGGGCAGGCTTTTGTCTTGGGGTCCGGAGGGGGAGGACTCCGGCGCCGCGGGCGGCGGCTCGGGGGTCGGCGTTCCCTCCTGACCGCGCGCCCCGGACACGGTCGACGCCAGCAACAGGGACAGCGCCAGCGCGCGCGCCAGTCCCGCGCTGTGGCCGCGTGCGTGGCGCATCATGGCGATCCGCCGGCGGCGGCCCCTGCCGCGGGCGCCGCATCGAGGCTCTTCAGGATCTTCTCCACACGGGCGCTGTCCGGTCCGGGGGGCGTGCGCTCGAGATACGACTTGTAGGCCGTCCGGGCGTCGCCCGTCTTGCCCAGGCGCAGGTAGGCGTTCGCCAGATACAGCCAGGCGCGCCCGTCGCTCGGGGAGCGGCCGAGGTAGGTCGTGAACGCCTGAACCGCCTGTTCGTCGAGGCGCACGCTGGAACGCGCCACACCGAGGTTGAACAGGGCGGCGGCCGCCAGGTCGGAATCCGGCGGCGCTCCCGCGGCACCGGCCAGGCCTTCGAAGAGATCCGCCGCCTGCGGGAAGAGGCGGGCGGCCATGAACTCGAGCCCGGCCTCGTAGCGGGCCCGTGCCGCGTCGAGCGGCGGCGCCGGCGTCGCGGGCTGGGTGGGCGCCCCCGCCGCGGCCTGGGCGGGCGCTTCCGCCGGGGGCCGGGTGGGCGCCTCTGCCGCGACGGGCGGGTTTTCATTCGCATCGAGGAGGCTCGCCGCGAACAGAAGGAGGTTGGCCGCGTGACGGTGCGCCCCCTGGCCCGAGACGAAGCGCGCCAGCTCGACATAAGCGCCCGGTTGCGGCGGCGGAGCTTCGGTTGCGGCTTTGAGTGCTATGTAGCGGGCGGCGTCCTTCTGGGCGCGCTTCAGGGCGGTGGCCACTGCCCGGCGCATCAGGCTGTCCTCGACGCCGTGCTCGTGCAGGCCCTGGAGCACCTCGACGGCGGCCGGGAAGTCCTCCTGGGCGCGCTTCAGATCGGACAGGATAAGGTGGGCGCCGGGGTTGTCGTTGTCCTGAGCGAGGGCCGCCTGGATCTCCGCCTCGGCCCGCCTGAAGCTCTGCAGCTCGACGTAGATCCGCGCCAGGGAGACGTACGGGTCCGGGTCCTGAGGCGACAGGGTCTGTCCCTTGCGAATGGCCGCGATGGCGTCGTTGTACATCTTCTCCTTCGCGTAGGCGACGCCGAGGCGCGTGTAGGCGCCGCTGAAATCGGGCTTCACGGAGATCGCCTTGAGGAACAGATCGATCGCGTCCTCGGGACGGTTCTTGCGCAGATAGAGATCGCCCAGGTGCGTGTAGGCGTCGGCGAAGGCGACGTTGATCTCGAGGGCCTTGCGATACTGCTGCTCCGCCTGATCGTCCTGGCCCTGCACCTCGAACAGGCGGCCGAGTCCGTCGAAGGCGGCGGCATATCCCGGCTGCAGCTCGAGGGCTCTGAGAAATTCGGCCCGCGCCTCGGTGGTGTCCCCCTGCTTCAGATAGGCGTCGCCCAGGGCCAGGTGGGCCTGCACGTAATCGGGCTGCAGGTCGAGCGCTATCTTGAGCGGCTCGATCGACTCGCCATAACGGCGATCGGCCGCAAGCGACAGCCCGAGGTAGTAGTACGCCATGAACGAGTTGAGGTTCAGATTGACGACCTGCTGGAGCGCTTCGATGGCGTCCTTGTATTTCCCCTCCTTGTACAGTCGCATTCCGTCCGACTGCATCTTGAACGCGGTGGTGCGCGCGTCCGCGGCCGCGATGGCGAAAAGCGGCGCGGGGCGGGCGACGCAGAGGAGCAGCGCCCCGGCGAGCAGGGCGCGGATCAGGCGGGAGGAGACGCGTGTCCGGTCGAGCATCAGTACGCGACGATCTCTCGAAGAACACGGACGAGGTCGTCGACCTGGGGCAGGATGCGGTTCTCCAGGCCCGGCTCGTAGGCGACGAAGGTGTCGAGCGCGGCGACGCGGCGGACGGGAGCGTCCAGGAACTCGAACAGCCTGTCGGCGATGAGGGCGGCGATCT
>DATFVU010000129.1:0-3575 GCA_035260145.1 Candidatus Polarisedimenticolia bacterium
GCGCGATCGTCACGGGCAGGCGGCTGAAGATCTCCTCCTTCACCGGGACGAAGTTGGTGTACGAGTAGTAGACCTGCTCGTTCAGGAACAGGCCGGGCCAGGGGATCAGGCCCTTGGCGAAGCGGCCGTACTGGACGTACAACGGCTTGTCCAGCCCGAACGCGTGTCGGGCCGCCGCGATGTTCTCGGGGGTCGTCTGCTTCCCGGCGGCTCGCCTGGCCGGGTCGGACGCCGGGAGCTTGACGAAGATGAGGAACGTGATCAGGGACACGATGAACAGCACCAGGATCATGAACAGCGTCCGCCGGATCAGGTACCTGCCCATCTCGCCCTCGGAGTCTACTCCTAGCCGAGGAGGAGCCGCCCCCCTGGGCGGCTCCTCCCCTTTTCGGGATCCTGCCCCGTTCTACCGGGCCGTTGCCCTCGCCCTATTGGGCGTCGGGGGCGATGGCGTACTGGTCGTAGGCCGCCAGCCCCGCGAACTGGTCGAACGAGTAGTTGATGATGCGCTGGGACGTGATGTCGACGTTGTTGTCGAAGAGGTACGGCGCCCAGGGCACCACCTGTTCCATGAGGTTCTTGTCCAGGTCCGCCCACGCCTGGAACCGGGCGTCGCCGGTCTTCGCGTTCGCCGACTTGATCTCGTCGTCCACGCTCGGGACGTCCGTCACGTCGTAGCCGGCCTTGCTCAGCAGCTCGGAGCTGGCGCCGACCAGCTGGTAGTTGCAGCAGCTCGGGAAGATCGACTCCGAGCCGAACAGCGGTGACGCGAACGTGACGCCGTCCGGGAAGTCCTTGCCCCACGCCGGGCCGAGACAGACTGCCACGTGCGCCTCGGGCTCGTTGCACTTGTTGTACATCGTGGTGCGCTCGAAGGACTTCACATCCAGGGTCAGGCCCAGCGGCTGCATGTTCTGCTGGATCAATGCCGCCTGGTCCGGGTACGGGTCTGCCTCGTCGGTGACGGCCAGGATGCCCTGGCACGACGGGTCGTCACAGACACCGTCGCCGTTGGTGTCGTACTTCGACTGCTTCATCTCCTCCTTGGCGGCGTTGACGTCGCCCCCGGAGTTCGGCGTCGCGTACGGGTCGTAGTCGGCGAGGATGTTGTTCTCGAGCGAGTTCACCATGATGTGGCCCGCGATATCACCGACGGAATCGCCACCGCGCAACTGCCGCATCCCGGCCTTGTCCAACGCCAGGTTGAACGCCTTTCGAACGTGGACATCATCGAACGGCGGCGTCGCGAGGTTGAACGACACGTACCGAACGGCGTCCGACGGGTTGATGTGCAGCAGGGACTGCAGCGTCGGGTCCGTCGTGTACGAGCGGAGGACCGGCGGCGGAACGATACCGTCGACCACGCCGTCGAGCTCGCCGGCCTGCACCTTGTTGTACAGGTCGTTGTTGTCGCCGCCGATCGTGACGTCGAACCCGTTCGGGTAGGCAGGCCGCAGGTCGTCCGTCGACGCGTCCCAGTTCGGGTTGCGCACGAGCACGAACGACTTGCCGGGCTGGTTCCCGGCCACCGGCGTCTGCTCGTCCGCCGGGACCGAGAAGTCCATGTTCTCGGACCCCTGGAACTCGTATGGACCCGTGGCCACGAGGAAGCGGCCGTAGTCCTTGGTGTGCCCCTCCGCCGCACCGAGCGGAGCGTCGCCGTTCGGCGGGATCGGGGCGGTCGCGGCCATCGCGAACAGGTATGGCAGGTAACCGGACGGCTCGGTCAGGTGCACGACCAGGGTGCTGTCGTCCGGCGTCTCGAGCCCCTTGATGGAATCGGCCTTGCCGGCGCCGAAGTCCGCGAAGCCGTCGATGATGTTGTAGTAGAAGTTGTAGCCACCGACCGCTGCATCCGGGTCCGCCTCCCGCTCGAGTGCGCGGACGATGTCACCGGACGTCACCTGCACGTCGCCGAACGGGTCTCCGTAGTTGACCCCGTTCTTCAACGTGAACGTGTACGTCAGTCCGTCGGAGGACATCTCCGGCAGGTCCGTGGCGATGTCGGGGTTCAGGTCCGCCCCGCCCTCCGCCGTGGTCCGACCGGTGTACGACAGCAGCGTCCGGAGCAGACAGCACCGGTACCACTCCCACGTGACCGAGTAGTACTCCTTCTGCGGATCGAACGCGGCGCTCACGTCGCCGAGCATCGCCAGTTGGACGGTGCCTCCCGGCTTGAGTTCTCCGCTTGCGCCCGATGCCGACGAGCCGGTGGCACCGGTGTTCCCACCGTTGTCGCCGCCACAGGCGGCTGCCACCAGGCCGAGTGCGGCGACGAGCGCGAGTACGCCGATATATCGCCTCACGTAACCCCCCTCTCCTCTCCTTCTCTTATTGTTTCGACTTCTTGCCATCTCCGAGGCAGCCCGCCCGGACGCCTTCAGGCACGCCCTTCCGCTGCCCTCCTTTCAGGAAAGCTGCCTCCAGACTGAATACGGTTAGCCGCCGGTCCTGGGATCGAGGGCGTCACGGAGCCCGTCCCCGACCAGGTTGAAGGCGAGCGTGGTGAAGAACAGGAAGAGCCCGGGGAACAGCATCATCCACCAGGCCACCGTGAAGATCGTGCCCGCGTCCGCGAGCTCGCGCCCCCAGGAGGGCGTCTCCTGGGGAACGCCGATCCCCAGGAAGGAGAGGGCGGCCTCGAACAGGATGTTGTTCGGGATGATCAGGGTCGTGTACACGATGATCGGCGCCGCCACGTTGGGCAGGACCTCCCGGAACATGATCCTGCGGTTGGTCGATCCGAGCGAGCGCGCAGACTCGATGAACTCCTTCTCCCGCAGGGACAGGACCTGCCCCCGCACGATGCGGGCGATGTAGGGCCAGCTGAACAGCCCGATCACGTAGCTGACCAGGAGCAGCCCCGGTTTGATGATGCCTCCCAGGCACCCGTTCTTCTCCAGGCCGCAGGCGGAAACGAGTCCGAGGGCGAGCAGCAGCACCGGCAGCGAGAGCACGACGTCGATCGTCCGGGAGATCACGGTGTCGGTCTTGCCCCGGAAGAACCCGGCCAGCATGCCGAGGGTGACGCCGATGACGGTCGCGATCCCGGTCGCGAAGAACGCGATGAACAGGGACGTTCGCGCGCCGTAGAGCACCCGGATGAAGAGGTCCCGGCCCGCGGTGTCGACGCCGAAGTAGAACCCGCTCTGCGGCCCGGTCGGGATGCCGAACGAATCGAGGCGATCGAGGTAGACCTCGTTGGGGCCGTGCGTGAAGCCGGCGATGACCGGCGCGAAGATCGCGATCAGGAACATGATGATCACGACGAACGCCCCGCCCACCGCGAACTTGTCCCTGCGGAACCGCTTCCAGAAGAGCTCCCACGGCGAGCGTCCGACGACCTGGTGGGATACCTCGACGCTGGTTTCTTCGGGTTCGGGGGGAGCCTCGGTACCGAGGCCCGACAGCGCATGTTCCGTGTGTGCGCGCGCCATGTGTGTGTGCCGCTCCCCTTCCCGGTGGGACGGCGCATCTTAGCCCTCGGTCCCGAACCAGGCAATGCGCCGACTCGTCATCATACGCCGCAGGCGTTTTGGAGGGGTTCGCTCCCCGGGGGCTCAGGCGCGAAGCAG
>DATFVU010000130.1:0-10569 GCA_035260145.1 Candidatus Polarisedimenticolia bacterium
TGCTTCGGTTACCGAGGTTGACGTACGCAGAGCTGGAAGCTCAGGCCCCCAGCGAAGGTGTGGGGAACTTCGTGGAAAGGTCTCCAGTACGTGGTCAACTTCTGGAAGGCGGGCAGTTCCGGGAATCTCACATTCACTCCACGACGACTTGCGAATTTCCCTGGTTAAGCCAACCCGTATAGTCGGACTCTACCCAAGATATAGGGCCCTGTCAACAGAAAAATACAACATTTGGTAAGGCAGGTGTCCGAGGACGTCCTTTCGGCTCTCGAATTTGACAGGGTGCTCGAGCTTCTCGCCACGGAGACCTCCACTCCCCCGGGCGCCGCGCTCTCAAGGGGCCTGAGTCCGACGTTCGACCCGGCGGAAGTGGAGCGGGAGAACCGTCTCCTCGCCGAAGCCCTGCGCTATTTCGAGATCCGGGGCGCCCTGCCTTTCGGAGTCGTTCCCGACCCCTCTCCGACCCTGATCCGCCTGGAGGTCGAGGGGGCCGTGCTCGCCCCGCTCGAGGTGCTGGACCTCGTCCTGGTGATGAAGGCCGGGAGGACTCTCAAGTCCTCCCTGACCGAGAGCCGGCGTGAATTTCCCGGGATGTGGGGCTGCGCACGGGACCTGCCCGACCTCGGCAATCTCATTCGCTTTCTGGACGGAAAGATCGCGACCACCGGCGAACTGGAAGACACCGCCAGTGACGAGCTGCACGGCGTGCGGCAGGAGATCCGTCGCAGGAACGAGAGGCTCAAGGAGGCGCTCGACGCCATCGTCGGCCGGCCCGACGTGGCCCGCGCGCTTCAAGATACGTTCGTCTCCATCCGCAGCGACCGGCACGTCATTCCGATCCGGGCGGAGGCGCAGGGCTCGCTGCAGGGGATCGTGCACGGCGTGTCGGGGAGCGGCGCGACGGTCTTCGTCGAGCCGATCGAGACGGTCGACCTGAACAACCAGATCGTGACGCTGCGCGACCGCGAGGCGGCGGAGATCCAGCGCCTCCTTCAAGAATACAGCGATCTTCTGCGCGGCCGCCTGGCGGAGCTGCGGCATCTGGTGGCCGGCATCGGCCGTCTGGATCTGCTTTCGGCGCGGGGCCGGCTGGGTCGCAGGCTGGACGGCCGTCCCGGCGAGATCTCGAAGCACGGGGAATTACGACTCGAGGCCGCCCGTCATCCCCTCGTGGAGCTGACCCTGCAGCACGAGGGGAGCGCGGTCACGCCCCTCGACCTGGATCTCGCGGCGGACTCCCGGGTGCTGATGATCAGCGGGCCGAACACGGGGGGCAAGACCGTCGCCCTGAAAACGGCCGGCCTCCTGTCGCTCATGTTCCAGTCCGGACTGCCCGTCCCCGCGCGTCGCGCGGTCCTCCCCGTGTTCCGCGGCATCTTCATCGACATCGGCGATCGCCAGTCGATCCCGGATCGACTGAGCACCTTCTCGGCCCGCATGAAGAACATCTCGGAGATCGCCACCTCGGTTAAGGGGCCGGCCCTGGTGCTCCTGGACGAGGTGGGCACGGGCACCGATCCGGAGGACGGCGTGGCGCTGGCGATCGCCATCGTGGACTTCCTGCGCGCCAAAGGCGCCCTGATCATCGCCACGACCCACCTCGAGGCGCTGAAGGCCTACGCCGCCACGACCGCCGGGTGCATCAACGCCGCCATGCAATTCGACGAAACGACCTTCACGCCGACGTATCGGTTGATCCCCGGGATCCCCGGCAGAAGCGGCGGGCTGGAAATCGCCAGGCGGCTCGGTCTCCCGGCCGCGATTCTGGACGCGGCGCGCGCGCGGCGCGGCCAGCCGGGCGAGCAGATCGCATCCTATCTGGCCCGCCTGCAGACGATGAGCGAGGAGCTTCAGGCCCGCCTTCGCGAGGCTCGCGCCGAGAAGGAGCGCTTCGAGCGCGAGCGCGCCGCCCTGCAGGCGAGGTTCCAGGAGCGTGAGGCGCGGGGGCAGAAGGCGGTCGCGGCGGAGGTCGAGCACGCGCTCAAGGCGATGCGCGAGGAGGGGGAGGTGTACATCCAGGGGCTCAAAGACCGCGAGCTGGCCCTGGCGCTGCGCCGGCGGGAAAGCAAGGCCGCCGCGGCGCTGCGGGCGAAGGCGCGCACGCTTCTCAAGGAGGCCCGGTCGACCGACACTTCGGGCGGCGGAACGACCGTGGGCCCCGGCGCGTCCGTCTTCATCGAGGGAATGGGCGTGCGCGGGGTCGTGGAGTCGGTCCGCGGCGACAGAGCCGTGGTTCAGGTTCGCGGCAAGCGCATGACCGTGGCGCTGCACGATTGCCGGCCCGAGCGCGACAAGACGCCTCCAGCCGAGCGGAGCCCTCGCCTGCCCGACGGAGTCACCCTGTCGCGCAAACCCGCCGACGACGCGCGTGACGAAATTCACCTGCTCGGCAGGACCATCCCGGAGGCCCTGGAGATCGTCGACAAGTACCTCGACGATGTCTACCTGGCCGGACTGAGCCCGGTGCGCCTGATCCATGGGGTGGGAACGGGGCGCCTGAAGAAGGCGATCGCCGACCATTTGGCCCGCCACCCGCACGTGGAGGAGTTCGCGGCCGCCCCCGCGGAGAAAGGCGGAGCAGGCGTCACGATCGTCACTCTGCGGCTCTAGGAGCCTTCCCGCCGGAAGGTGTTCGGTCGGGGCCGGCGTCAGTCCGATCGACTACCTGAGCCCCCAGTCGGCGGCGACGGGGGATCGATCGGCCATCGGGTCCAGCACGCGGCTCTCCTCGGTCTCGAGATCGCACCTGAACGACCAGGAGCGCGGGCTGTCCCCCGTGGCCTCGAAGGCCACCACCCGGTAGTGACCGGGCCTGACGCGCTCGAATTCGAACCGGCCGCTGCCGTCGGAGATGGCGCGCTGCACGACCGCGGGCTCGAACACCCCCTGAGCCCGCAACCGGCACTCCCGGATCAGGTCCTGCCTCTCGCTCTGCTGGCGGGCCATCTCTCTCTTGACCTGATCGTTCCGGCTCGCCGCCTCCCTGAAGTTGTCCGACGAATTGAGGGCCTGATTCAACTCCTTGCGCAACCCTTCGATGTCCCGGTCCTTGCGATCGAGGCGTTTCTGGCAATCGGCGCCGACCCTGCGGTGCTCGGCGTCGAGTTCGCCGCTCTCGCCCACGAGCAGCACGAGCACACCGCTCCCGGGCGCACCGCCGGCCTGAAGGGGCGGGGCGAGAACCCCCTTCACGGTCGCCCCGGCTGCCGCCGCCGGCGCGGCCGGAGCCGCGGCGGCCCCCGCCGTCGCATCAGAGCCGCCGGACGCTCCGACCCCCGCATCCGCGGGTGCTATGACCGCGCCCTTGATCCAGCCTTCCACGCGGACACGACTCCATCCGTCGCGCTCCTCGAGGACCGTCAGGGAGGCGTCGTCCCGCAGGGAGCCGAGCCATGCCCCCCGGAGGGCGTCGAACAGGACGATCTCCCCCTCGCCGCGACTCGCCGCCATGACGCCGACGCCGAGCAGGGCCAGCGCCACGAGCGCCGACCAGACCGCACGCTTCATCGTTGCGTCTCCCGTCCCGGCGGGCGTTTCAAATGTGTAGTCACCGGTCGCCTGTCTTGATCGTGATGACGCCGTCCCTATATTCGAATGCGAGCGGGAAACCGATCGCGAGGGGTCGACGCCGGGTGGTCAAATCCAGAGTCATCCGCATCATCATCGAATCCTGCCGGGAGCCGGGATCGCGCGAGGCCCCGTCCCCGCGCGCGGGCCGTCGCTCCCCCGCCGCCGGCGGAGGCCTGGCCGGAGCGGCTCCCCCGGGTGCCAACCCATCGCGCAAGCCCTCCCTGCGCGACCCCCGGCTCGGTCAGAGTCTCGACGTCCGCCGCAAGCCGGGGCGCCGCTCCCGACGGAGCTGAGCGCAGACCCGCTCAGTGGTCCTGGTCGGGGTCCGAGGTTCCCTTGGAGAGGCGCTGCAGCCAGTCGCTGGCCGAATCGAAGCGCGGCGCAACGCCGGGCTCCTCCGCCTCGATGTTCGCGATGTCGCGCTCCTTTTGCCGAATCTCCGCCATGTTCTTGTCGAGGCCCTCGTCCGCGGCGACGTGAGCCGCGGCCGTCTCGAGTCTCTTGATCTTTTCTTGAAGGAGCGTGATCTCGATGTTTCGCTCCTCGACTTCGATCTCCGCCTCGCGCAGATGCCTGCGCAGGAACTGGATCTCCTTGACGGCGCGGCTCCGCAACGTCTGGTACCGATCTTCCGCCTTTTTCAGATCATCATCCTTCGTCTCGGCGACCGCCTTGTACTCGAGGAGCTTCTGTCCGCCTGCACGGATCATCCCGTACTGCACCAGGAGCTGCTCGTGCTTGAGCAGAAGCTCGTTGTAGAGCGAGGAGGGGACCATCACCTCGGCGGGAGCCTGCCCCCGGACCGCGGGCAACTCCTCGACGACGTGCACCGGGAGCTCGCCGTCCGCCGTGAATCCCAGCGACAGCAGATCCTCGCGCTGGATCTTGTATTCCTCGCCGAATTTTCCAGGTTCTTTTTCCGCCTTGAGGCGGCCGGAGCGGATATAGCGGCGAACCGTCGCGGGCGTCCTTCCGATGAGCCGGGAGGCCTCGCGGATCGTCAGAAGCATCGACCTCCCTCGGTCGCGTCGAGGCGACCCGCGTTCGGACCCGGCACCATCGTCGACTTTTATATCAGAATCTTCTTCGGCCGTGCAAGCGATCAGACCTCGTGCCACATCATCAAAAACCCGATCGCGCTCACGATCGCGCCGCTGATGAGGTCGCCGAAGCGGGCGAAAAACGGCAGATCGATCCGGCGCATGCCGCGCGCCGCGAAAACGGTGACGCCGACCATGGTGCCGACGGTGCAGAGCGCGAATCCGACCGCCGACGCGAGGAGCGCCCCCGGCCCCTCGGCGGAGGCGGCGAACAGGATCGGAACGAGCAGGGCGCACGGACTCATACCGATCACCACGACCAGGGCACCCGCGGTCAGGGCGGGCCGAAACCAGCGTTCCAGGAGGTGACCGTGCGCGTGGATGTGCGTCTCTTCGACCGTGGGCCTTACGGCCGGCGCGTGGGCGCGCGCCTCGCGCCGGTGCCGCCAGATCCCGTAGGTCACACCGAAGACGACCAGGAGAAGACCCTCCAGGAACTCGAGGGAGCGGCCGGTGCGCGCCGCCAGGCCCTCGATCGTCGCCGCCCCGGCGAGAATCGTCAGGGCCCCGGCCGCCATCGTCACCCCCACGTGCAGGAGGCCCGCCAGCCCGGTCAGAGCGGCGACTCGCCTCTCGCTCCAGCGTTCGACGCGCGACATGAGGACGAACGGCAGCCAGTGGTCGGGGATGAGCGCGTGGATGACGGCGGTGCTGCAGGACGATAGGAGGAGAAGGAACGCCGTGCGGGTCACGCGGCCACTCCTGGCAGCCGGGCAGGATCCCTGGCCCTGAGGATGACCGGCCCTCCCCTCCGGCGCCGGGGGGCGATTATAGCACCCGCCTCGGGCGCCGGCGGATTGACGGCCGGGCGGTCCCCCACCCCGGCGCGGGGTACTTACCGCAGGCGCCCCTCGAAAACCCCTTACAGGCTTGACTTCTGAGCCGATCGCGGTAGCTTTGGACATGCCCTTCGCCAGGCCTTCCTTCGGCTCCGCGCTGAGGTCGTTCGCGGCCCTGCTTCTGGCTGCCCCCGCCACGCTGACGGCGGAGACCCTCCCGGAGCCGCACGATGGCGTGACGGCGGGCGGTGCGGCGACCCGGCTTTCCGTTTCCCTGCCGGCGCCACGCAGGCCGCTGCCGGACATCCTGCCGCCTCGCATGACCACCGGGCCCTCGACACTGTCGGCCCTGCCCTCCTTCGACCTGAGCCCCCTGCAATTTTCCTCGGGCATCGACCCGAAGGGGCCGGCCGATTCCCCGCCGACCGGATTTTCGGCGCGGCTGATGTCGAGGATGAGCCTGGAGGCCCGGCGTTACCGGCGTGACAACGTTTCCGAATCGACCGGCCTCCTCAGGAGCGACCGAAGCGACGATCTCGATTCCATCGCCGAAGCGCGGCGCAACTCGGAGGCGTCGCGGGTGATCACCCGCTCCTTCCATCGCGCCCTCGACGACGAACTGGAGCGGGCGGCCCGCACCACCCTCGGTCTCGGGCCGACGCTCGATTTTCTGCGGGGCGCCTCGCTGCGAGGCTTGCGGACCGGACAATCCGCACGCGCAGACGGGGCCGCACCGGTCGCGGGCTCCGCGGCGCAGCGCTCCGAGGGGCTGCGGGGCGACATTGGACTGAGGCTCGACGCCCACCCGGCGGTCGTCCTCCGAGCCCGTCTGGGGGGGATGCGCGGGCGGATCGAGCTGCCGGCGCGCAACGAGCCCGCCCGCCTCACGGTCGAGTCGCCCGTCGGCGCGCGCGGGCGCGCCATCCTGTCCGCGGCTACGCCACGGGACGGTCAGGCGTCGGCCACTCTCACCTTCAACTTCTGGTTCTAGTCCCCGTCAGAGGTTGGCGAGGTCCGCGTTCAGCGCCTCGAGCAGGGCCCGTGCCTTGTCGAGGGTCTCCGCGTGCTCCATCTCCGGACTGGAGTCGGCGACGATGGCACCACCGACGCGCAGGTGCGCGACCCGCGAGGCGCAGACCAGAGTCCTGATGACGACGTTGAAGTCCATCCCGCCGTCGAGAGAGAGGTATCCGATCCCGCCGGAGTAGACGCCGCGCTCCTCCCCCTCCAGCTCATCGATGATCTCCATGGCCCGGACCTTGGGCGCCCCCGTCATCGACCCTCCCGGAAACAACGCCCGCAGGAGATCGACTCGATCCGTGTCCGGCCGGAGACGCCCGCTCACGGTCGAGACGAGGTGATGGACGGTGGCGAACGTCTCGAGCGCGCACAGCGACTCGGCACGCACGCTTCCCGCCTCGCAGACGCGTCCCAGGTCGTTGCGGATCAGATCGGCGATCATCACGTTTTCCGCCCGATCCTTGGGGCTCGACACCAGCTCGCGCGCCAGGCGCGCGTCGCTCTCAGGCGTCACGCCACGCGGGCGCGTCCCCTTGATCGGGCTGCTCCAGGCCCGGTCCCCCACCACCGACACCAGGCGTTCGGGGGAGGCCGAGACGACCTGGAAGTCGCCGGCATCGATGTAGGCGGCGAACGGAGCCGGGTTGCGCCGCGCGATGTCCGCGAACAACGACAGGGGGTCCCCTTCGAAGGGGCACTCGATGCGGTGCGACAGGTTCACCTGGTAGATGTCTCCGGCGGCGATGTAGCCGAGCGCCCGGACGATCCGATCGAGATAGGTCGTCCGGTCGGTCGTCAGCCGGGCGCGGCGACGCGCGGTCCCCTGCGGGAGGGGGGGAATATCCGAGGTCCGGCCGGGTGCTGTCAGGCTGTCGCGCAGGTCCCTGAGGGCCGCGTCGGCCCTCGCGACGCGGCCGGTTTCGTTCTCAGCACCCAGCCCCGTCGCCACGAGAACGACCCGTCGTTCGAGATGGTCGAACACGGCGGCCCGGTCGTACAGTCCGAACCAGGCGTCCGGCTGGCCCAGCGGATCGGGAGGCCGCCCGGGCAGCCGCTCGACCGCGCGCCTCAGGCCGTATCCCAGGTAGCCGATCGCACCGCCGACGAACGGCAGGCGCGGAACGGGCCGCCGAAGCCCCTCCGCAGGCGCCAGCGCCCGCAGCAGCTCGAAGGGGTCGCGAACCGCGCGCCTCTCGACGATCCGCCGGCCGTCCCGCTCGCGCACAAGCGACGCCTCACCGCCGCGGATCGAGACCGCCAGGGCGGGGTCCCACGCGAGGATGGAGAATCGCGCCGCGGCATGTTCGCCGAGCCCGCTCAGGAGCAGGACCGGATGACGTCTGTGACGCACCCGCCCCAGCGCTTCGACCGGATCGCGGAATCCCGGAAGGTCCTCCAGGACAGGGAGGGGCGGAGGCGCCACCGGCAGCAGCGCGCCGGTCACGATGCGGGTCCCTTCACGCCAGCCCCCGCGGAGGCGACACACTCGAGCCGCACCCGATCCCGGTAGGCGGCCAGAAGGTCGCGGGTCACCGGGCCCGGGATCCCTTCGCCGATGGGCTGATCGTCGACCCGGACGACCGGCAGGACCTCCCACGACGAATTGGTGAGGAACGCCTCCTGGCATTCCCTCAGGAGGGAGGCCGGCAGCCGCTCTTCGGAGACCTCGATTCCGGCGGCGCGCGCCAGCTCGATCACCGTCTCGCGGGTGATCCCGGGAAGACCTCCCGCGGGCGTCGGCGCCGTGAGGAGACGGTCGCGCGCCACCAGGAAGAGATTGCTGACCGTTCCCTCCGTCAGGTGCCCGCCGGCATCCAGGAGCAGCGCCTCGAAGCCGCCCCTGTCGCGCGCCTCGCGCCTCGCCAGGACCGACCCGAGGCGCGAGATCGACTTGATCGCGGGATCGAGCACCTCGGGCGGCGTCTGCCTGCGGCGCGGGATCGTGGCGCCGACTCCGCTCCGGTACATCGACTCATCGAGACTCTCGAACGCGGCCGCGGAGATCACCACCGTCGGCGGGCCCAGGGCCTCGACGTATTCGCCCGGCCGCCCGTCCCCGCGGGTCACCGTGATCCGCAGGCGCGCGTCGCGCAGCTCGTTGGCGGCGAGAAGCTCCCGGATGGCGGCCGGAAGACCCGCCGAGAGCGGCGCCAGCGACAGGCCGATCCCCTCGGCCGATCGCATCAATCGCTCCAGGTGACGATCCTGACGGAACACCACGCCCGCGACGGCGCGCATCGATTCGAACACGCCGTCTCCGTACAGAAAACCGCGATCGAAGACGGACACGCGCGCCTCGTCTTCCTCGACCAGCCTTCCGTTCAGATGAATCCGCACTGGGCACCGCCCCCGCGTGGCCTGCATCCGGGCCGCGCCATCCCTCGACGGGTCGCGCCCTAGCGGGCGGCGTCCCCGACGGCGGTCGTATCCACGGGGGGCGGTGGAACGGCGCGAGGATCGAACGGCGGGCGGCGCGGGACCGCCTCGACGCGGTTGTAGAGCGTGTCTCTCTCGACCGGCACGCGGCCGGCCTCCTCGATCAGGGCCACCAGCTGCTGCCGGCCGATCATCTGCGGCGACGTGGAGCCGGCGCGGTGGTAGATCTCCTCGGTCACGACGGTGCCGTCGAGATCGTCGGCGCCGAAGTGCAGGCCGGCCTGCGCCACGCGCGGCGTCATCATGATCCAGTACGCCTTGATGTGCGGGAAATTGTCGAGCATCAGCCGGCCGACCGCCAGGTTCCTCAGCTCGTCCGCGGCCGAGGGCTTCGGCAGGTGCGACAGACGGGTGTTCTCGGGATGGAAGGCGAGTGGAATGAACGCCATGAACCCGTGCGTCTCGTCCTGCGCCTCGCGCAGCAGCAGCATGTGCTCGATGCGCTCGTCGAGAGTCTCGACGTGGCCGAACATCATGGTGGCGTTGCTCTTCAGGCCGATCCGGTGGGCGGTCTTGGCGATTTCCATCCAGCCGCGATGGTCGATCTTTCCCTTGAACAGGACCTGGTGGGCGTGGTCCGTCAGGATCTCGGCCCCTCCGCCGGGGATCGACCCGAGCCCCGCCTCCTTGAGCTGTCGCAGGACGTCCTCGGCCGTCATCCCGAAATTCTCGGCCATGGCGGCGATCTCCACCATCGTGAAGGCCTTGACGTGCACCTCGGCCCTCACGCGCTTCATGGTGCGGATGACGTCGAGGTAATAGGCGAACGGCAGATCGGGGTTGACGCCGCCGACCATGTGGATCTCGCGGATCGGCTCGTGCATGTGCTCCCGCATGCGCCTTTCGACGGCCTCAGGCGACAGGACGTAGGCGTCGTCCTGCTTCGCCGTGCGATAGAAGGCGCAGAACTTGCAGCCCGCCACGCAGATGTTCGTGTGATTGATGTGCTGGTTGATGATGTAGTAGGCGGCGTCCCCGTGCAGTCGCTCGCGCACGTGGTTGGCGAGCGCGCCCACGGCCAGAAGATCGTCGTGCCGGTAGAGCGTCAGGCCGTCCTCGCGGGACAGCCGCTCGCCCGACAGGACCTTCGCCAGGATCTCCCCCAGACCGCTCTCTTCGATGGCGCGTCTCTGGAACGGCGTCATGCGTGGCCCATCGGGCGATACCCGGGCGACCCGACCCGCACGTGCCGGTGCGTCGCCGCGTCCTCGGGGGCCGTCAGGAGCTCCCCCAGCCGCTCGCGGGTGTTCTCCAGCGCCATCGAGCAGAGGCTGCCGCACATCGTGCACACCGCCTTGTCGTAGTCCTCGCTCATGAGACGGATCTCCCGGGCCTTCTCCGGATCCAGCGCCAGGCGGTACTGCCCTTCCCAGTCGAGCTGCTTGCGGTACACCGACATCTGGTCGTCGCGCTGCTTCGCGCCGTACACGCCCTTGGCCAGATCGCCCGAATGCGCCGCGATCTTGGTGGCGAGGACGCCGTCTCGCACGTCCTGGAGGGTGGGCAGGCGCAGGTGCTCGGCGGGCGTCACGTAGCACAGGACGTCGGCGCCGGCCGCCGAGGCCACCGCCCCGCCGATGGCGCCCGTGATGTGGTCGTAACCCGCCCCGATGTCGCTGGTCAGGGGACCCAGGACGTAGAAGGGCGCCCCGCGACAGACGCGC
>DATFVU010000131.1:0-21556 GCA_035260145.1 Candidatus Polarisedimenticolia bacterium
AGGTGCTGGAACGCCAGGACGGTGGTGGGGCAGAGCACCGCCACCTGCTTCCCGTCCATGACCGCCTTGAACGCGGCGCGCATGGCGACCTCGGTCTTTCCGAAGCCGACGTCGCCGCAGATCAGGCGGTCCATCGGTCCCTGCTTCTCCATGTCCTCCTTCACGTCGCGGATCGCCTTCTCCTGGTCCATCGTCGGCTCATAGGGGAAGGCGTCCTCGAACTCCTTCTGCCAGGCGGTGTCGTGCGGGAAGGCATGTCCCCGCGCGGCCGCCCGCGCCGCGTACAGATCGAGCAGATCCCTGGCCATGTCCTGCATGGCCTTGCGGACCTTCTTCTTGGTCCGCTCCCAGCCCGGGCCGCCGAGCCGGTCCAGCCGGGGTCTCTGTCCCGCCACGCCGGAGTACCGCTGCACCAGGTCGAGCCGATCGACCGGGACGTACAGACGGTCGCCGCCCTCGTACGTCAGAAGCATGAAATCGCGCGACAGCCCGTCGTCCCCGACCCGCGCGATACCGGCGTAGCGGCCGATGCCGTGATCGACGTGCACCACGAGATCGCCGACCTTGAGGTCGCGAAAGTCGGGGCTGAAGGCCGCCACCTTCCTTCGGCCGGCCTCGCGCTCGGCGTGCTCGCCGAACACCTCGCGCTCGGTTAAGACCTGCAGCCCGGCGCGCGGCAGGCTGAACCCCTGCGACATACGGCCGGAGGCGATCAGAAGCGGCGAACCGCCCCCCGGCGCAAGCGGCCGCCCCTCCCGCGACTCGGCGCCGGATGTTCCCTCCGGGAAGGCGGCGCCGGGCACGATCGAGGTCGGAAGGTCGTACTCCCCGAGCACCTCTCTGAGCCTTTCGATTCGACCGGCGCTCTCCATCAGGAACAGGGTCGTGGTCCCCGGACGCGGCTGTTTCAGATCGGCGGCCAGATCCTGGATGCGCCCCTTGTAGGATCGGACGGGGGCGCACGGGATCTTGATCGGCCTGTTCCGGCCCTCGTCGAGGCCCAGCTCGAACAGCCTCAGGCGCGCCTGCCGCGCCCGGGGCTCCAGGATGCCGCGCGGCAGGAGCAGGTCCTCGGGAGCGGGCATCCCGAAGTCGTCCGAAAGGTCGAACGAGGCGTGCATCTCGACGTAGACCGCCTCGAGATCGGAAAGCACCAGGCTCTCCTCCCATGTGACCAGCAGCTCTGCCGCGGCGTAGTCGAACAGCGACGCGGGGTGCGGCTCCACCAGCCGGACGCAGGCCTCGAACCCCGCGAAGGTCGATCCGGCGGCCAGGGCCTCGATGCGCGCCGACAGGTCGTCCGGTGCCGCCAGGGCCGTCGCTTTGGATCGGCGGCTGGCGCGTCGCGACTCGAGGTGGAGACGCAACGTCTCCAGCGCCTGCGAGGACCACGGGTACTCGCGCACCGGCGGCGCCTCCGCGTCCTGCACGCGGCCGGTCGAGCGCTGCGTGGCCGGATCGAAGGTGCGCAGCGATTCGATCTCCTCACCCCAGAATTCCACGCGGATGGGCGCGGCGCCGTCGGGGGGGTAGAAGTCGATGATGCCGCCGCGCCGCGAGAACTCCCCCATGGAGGCGACCAGGTCGACCCGGACGTATCCGGCCTGCAGCAGGAATCCCGACAGCTCGTCGGGCCGCAGACTCTGCCGCTCGGCCAGCCGATAACGCTGCGCGTCGAATGCGGCGGGAGGGGCGAGCGGGTAGATGAGCGCGCGCGTGGGGACGACGACGATGGCCGGTCCCGGCTCGCGCAGGGCCCGCAGGGCCAGGACGCGCTCGCACGCCACCCTCATGTGGGGCGCCAGCTCCTGGTACGGGTCGGCCTCGAGAGACGGGAACAGACGGACCTGGCGCGCGGGGGCGGGGAGCGTGGCCGCAATGAAGGAGAGATCGGACCTGAACTGCTCCGCCTCCTTCTCGCCCGGAACGAGCAGGATCACCTTGCCGCCCGGCGCCCTCTCGACCAGGCCCGCGACGAGCACCGCCGCGGCCGCCGGGTTCAGCCCGGCCAGGGCGACGCGCCGGCCTCCGTCCCGCACCGCCTCGTCGACGGCCGAACGCACCTCGCGGTCGGATGCCGGGAGATCAAACAGCGAACGAAGGATGGCGCCCAAGGTGACACCCTGTGGCGGGAACCCGCACAGCGTCGAGGTCAGTCGGCCGCGCGCAGCGCCCGGCGGATCAGATCCGTGGATGAAAGGCCGCGGCGCAGAGGCACCGTCACCACGCGTCCGCCCCTCGACTCGACGGCGTCGCGGCCGACGATCGTTTTCGATCGGTAGTCGGCCCCCTTCACGAGCACGTCCGGCCCGAGCCGCTCGATGAGCCGGGCGGGGGTCGGCTCGTCGAACGACACCACGCAGTCGACCGCCCGCAGCGCCGCCAGGACTTCCATTCTCTCATCCAGCGGAACAATCGGGCGACCGGCCCCCTTCAGGCCGCGCACGGATCGATCCGTATTCACCCCCACGATCAGGAAGTCGCCCAGGTCCCGGGCCGCCTCGAGAAGCGCCACGTGTCCGGCGTGCAGGAGATCGAAGCAGCCGTTGGTGAACACGACCCGGCGCCCGCGACGCTGCAGGCGGCGCACCAGTGCTTCGGCTCGATGCGCCGTGCTGACCTTGATCGGTCCGCGCACGGCCTGTATTTTAAGACGACGCGACCGACGGATCCGCACGGTCAGGACTTCCGCTCCGACCCCGTCGTCTCCGTACCCAGCCGGCCGTAGCGCCCGATCCGATCGCGCAGGACGACGCGCGCGATGTCCTTCAGCATGCTGAGCGGATCGACGAGCGGGCTCACCTTCGTCCCGGCGGCGTTGCGCCAGCGCACCCCCCGCTCGGCCACCCGCACCCCCGCCTTGCGCGCAAGATAGAGGAGCTCGACGTCGTAGGCGAAACGCTCGATCCGGGCCGCCCGGAACAGCGGCAGCGCCACGTTGCGCCGCACCAGTTTGAATCCGCATTGCGTGTCCCTGAACTGCAGGCCGGTGAGGAGGCGCACCAAGCGGTTGAAGGTGCGACCCATGGCCTCCCTCCAGCCCGCCTGGCGGACCTCGACGCGCGAATCCTGGAGCGCGCGCGAGCCGATGGCGATGGCGTACCCCTCGCTCTCCACCGCCCGCCGGAGGATCGGCAGATCGTCGATGGGGGTGGAGAAATCGGCATCCGAGATCAGGACCAGGTCGCCCTGTGCCGCCAGGACCCCGTGTTTGACGCTGTAACCCTTGCCGCGGTTCCGCCCGTTGCGGATCACGCGAATGGAAACGTTTCCCTGCGGCACGCCGGCGGCGAACTGTTCCACCGACTCGACCGTCGAGTCGCCGCTGCCGTCGTCCACCACCAGAATCTCGGCCGCTTCCCCGGTTCCAACGAGGTAGCGCACGAGCGATTCGAGACTGCCGCGGATACGCGCCGCTTCATTGTAGGCGGGAATGACAATCGAGAGATTGGGCCGCGCCAGCATGCTGGACCCTTTCGGGCACGACGACTGCCCGGGCCTCCGGGTCGGCCCGGACCCCGGCCTAGCTCGACTCGTTCGGCCCGATCCCCTGACTCACTTGCAGCCGGATGAGCGACTTTTGCAGGGAGACCTGGGCCCGATTGAAGTCGGTCTCGGCGGCGCGCTCGCGCATGAGCTTCAGGGCCCGCTCGCGGGCCGCCGTGGCCCGCTCCCGGTCGATGTCCTCGGCCCGTTCGGCGATCTCCGCCAGGACGCTCACGCGATCGGGAAGGACCTCGGCGAATCCCCAGGCGATCGCCAGGAGGCGCCTGTCGCTTCCTCTGCGGTAGACCAGCTCTCCGATGCCCAGACTCGTCAACAGCGGCGTGTGGCCGGGCCGGGCGCCGAGCGAGCCCTCGCTGCCGGGCAGGATCACCTCGTCGACGACCTCGCTGACCAGGCGCCCCTCGGGCGTCACGACCTCGAGATGGATCGATTCGGGAAGGGGCATCGTTCTAGGAGGCCTCTTTCATCTTCTCGGCCTTCTCGTGCACCTCGTCGATGGAGCCGACCAGGTAGAACGCCTGTTCCGGCAGGTCGTCATGCTTCCCCTCCAGGACCTCCCGGAAGGAGCGTACCGTCTCGGCGATCGGCACGTACTTGCCCTTCAGACCGGTGAACTGCTCGGCCACGAAGAACGGCTGCGACAGGAATTTCTGGATCTTGCGGGCCCGCGCCACGATGAGCTTGTCCTCTTCCGACAGCTCGTCGATCCCGAGGATGGCGATGATGTCCTGGAGGTCCTTGTAACGCTGCAGGATCCCCTGCACGCCACGCGCGGTGTCATAGTGCTCCTGGCCGACCACCCGGGGGTCGAGGATGCGCGACGTCGAGGCCAGCGGGTCGACGGCCGGGTAGATGCCCAGCTCGGAGATCTTGCGCGACAGATTGGTCGAGGCATCGAGATGCGCGAAGGTCGTGGCCGGCGCCGGGTCGGTATAGTCGTCCGCCGGAACGTAGATCGCCTGCACGGACGTGATCGATCCCTTGACCGTGGAGGTGATCCTCTCCTGCAGCTCGCCCAGCTCCGTCGCCAGGGTCGGCTGGTAGCCGACCGCCGACGGCATCCGGCCCAGGAGGGCGGAGACCTCCGAGCCGGCCTGCGTGAAGCGGAAGATGTTGTCGATGAACAGGAGGACGTCCTGGCCCTCGAAATCGCGGAAGTACTCGGCTTCGGTCAGGCCCGTGAGGCCGACCCGCAGGCGCGCCCCGGGCGGCTCGGTCATCTGCCCGTAGACGAGCGCGGTCTTGTTGACGACCCCCGACTCCTTCATCTCCAGCCAGAGATCGTTCCCCTCCCGGGTCCGCTCGCCGACGCCCGCGAACACCGAGACGCCGCCATGCTTCAGCGCCACGTTGTGGATCAGCTCCATGATGATGACGGTCTTGCCGACGCCGGCGCCGCCGAACAGGCCGGTCTTGCCTCCCTTGAGGTACGGCTCGAGCAGGTCGATGACCTTGATGCCGGTTTCGAACATCTGCAGCTCGGTGCTCTGCTCTTCGAAGGTGGGCGCCTCGCGGTGGATCGGCAGCTTCTTCTCGGCCTTGATGGCGCCGACCTTGTCCACCGGCTCGCCGAGGACGTTGATCACCCGACCCAGGACCTCCTTGCCGACCGGCACCTGGATCGGGCTGCCCGTATCGAGCGCCTTCATGCCCCGAACCACCCCGTCGGTCGGCTCCATGGCCACGCAGCGCACGCGCCCTTCCCCCAGATGCTGCTCGATCTCCACGGTCACATCGATCTTGACCGGGACATCGAATCCCTCGCTGGTGATCTGCACCGCGTTGTAGATCGGCGGAAGATTCTCCAACGTGAATTGCACGTCCACCACAGGACCGATGATCTGCACGACCTTTCCGACGTTCATCGACGATCTCTCCTTTGCGTCCAACCCCGGGCTACTTGAGCGCCTCCGCGCCGCTCACCACCTCGAGGATCTCCTTGGTGATGGCGGCCTGCCGGATCTTGTTCATCTGCAGCGTGAGCGAGTTGATCATTTCACCCGCGTTGCGGGTGGCGTTCTCCATCGCCGTCATGCGCGCTCCGTGCTCGGCTGCGGACGATTCCAGAAGCACGCGGAGCACCTGCGTCGTCACGTGCTTCGGCAGAAGCGCCGCGAACAGGGACTCCTGATCCGGCTCGTAGAGGTAGTCCTCGGCCTGCCCTTCCTCGGTCGTGGCCGCCTGGTCGGCCGACGCCCCGGCGGCGCGGCCGCCCTCCGGCGGCGCGGCACCCGCGGTCGCCGCGGATGGGACGGGACCGAGCGCGGACCTGGGGATCGGCAGGAGCTGCTCCAGCACGACGCGCTGCTGCATGACCGACTTGAACTCGTTGTACACGAGGTAGACCGCGTCGATCTCTCCCGTCGAGTAGTTCTCGATCAGGGTCGACGCGATGTCGCGCGCGTCCTCGAATTTCACCTCTTTGAAGAGATCGACGCGCACGTTTCTCACCGGATAGTCCCGGCGCCGGAACCAGTCGCGCGCCTTGCGTCCGACGAGATCCACCTGGACGGCGCCCTTCGGCTGCGACCCCGCCGGGGCGCCCGATCGGCCCAGAAGCTCGTTCAGGAAGGCGCGCGCCTTGTTGATGATGTTGGTGTTGAACGACCCGCACAGTCCCTTGTCGGCTGTGATCACGACCACGAGCACCTTCTCCTCGGGACGCCGCACCAAAAGGGGATGCCTCTCCGGGTGGGCCCGCAACGCCAGGGACGAGAGCACCTGTGACATCTTGTGGGCGTAGGGTCGGGCGGCGAGAATCCGGTCCTGCGCCCGGCGCAGTTTGGCGGCCGCCACGAGCTTCATGGCGCGGGTGATCTGCTGCGTGCTGGTGACGCTGCGGATGCGCGTGCGGTAGTCGCGGACGTTGGCCATGCGCTCTCAGCCGCGGGGGGGCGGCGCTACGCCACCGCCTTGGCGGCGAACTCGCTCTTGAACGCGTCCAACATCTTTTTCAGCTCGGCTTTCATCTCGTCGTCGATCGTTTTCTTTTCCAGGAGCTTGCGCGCCGCCGGTTTCCCCGCCCCGTCGAGATGCTGATAGAGCGCCTCCTCGAAGGCCCGCACCTGCGACGCATCCCGATCGTCGAGGTAGCCGTTGATGCCGGCGAAGATGGCGATGACCTGCTTCTCGACGGGCAGCGGACGGAACTGCGACTGCTTCAGGAGCTCGGTGAGGCGCTTGCCGCGCGCCAGCTGGGCCTGACTCGCCTTGTCCAGGTCGGAGCCGAACTGCGCGAATGCCGCCAGTTCGCGGTACTGCGCCATGTCCAGGCGCAGCGTTCCGGCGACCTGCTTCATCGCCTTGATCTGCGCGTTGCCTCCGACGCGACTGACCGAGATTCCGACGTTGACCGCCGGACGGATGCCCGCGTAGAACAGATCCCCCTCGAGGTAGATCTGTCCGTCGGTGATCGAGATCACGTTGGTCGGGATGTAGGCCGACACGTCGCCGGCCTGGGTCTCGATCACCGGCAAGGCCGTGAGCGATCCGCCCCCGAGGGCGTCGCTCAGCTTAGCCGCCCGCTCCAGAAGACGCGAGTGCAGATAGAACACGTCGCCCGGGTAGGCCTCGCGGCCGGGCGGCCGGCGCAACAGCAGCGAGATCTCGCGGTAGGCGGCGGCATGCTTGCTCAGGTCGTCGTAGATCAGGAGCGCGTGTCTCTTGGTGTCGCGGAAGAATTCACCCATGGAACAGCCGGCGTACGGGGCGATGTACTGCAGAGTCGCCGGCTCGGAAGCGGACGCCGTGACGACGATGGTGTAGGACATCGCCCCCGCATCCTGCAGCGACTTCACCACCTGCGCCACGGTGGAGCGCTTCTGGCCGACGGCGACGTAGATGCAGATCACGCCGCTATCCTTCTGGTTCAGAATGGTGTCGATGGCGATGGCGGTCTTGCCGGTCTGGCGGTCGCCGATGATCAGCTCGCGCTGGCCGCGGCCGATAGGGATCATGGCGTCGATCGCCTTGATTCCGGTCTGCAGCGGCTCCTTCACGGGCTGCCTGTCGACGACGCCGGGCGCGAGGCGCTCCAGCGTGCCCGTCTTCTTCGTCGCGACGGGCCCCTTGCCGTCGAGCGGCTGGCCCAGCGGATTGACCACGCGACCGATCAGCTCGTCGCCGACCGGGACCTCGATGATGCGGCCCGTCCTCTGGACCGTGTCCCCTTCCTTGATCTTGAAGAATTCGCCGAACAGCACCGCCCCGACCGACTCTTCCTCGAGGTTCAGCGCCATGCCGTAGACGTCATGGGGCAGCTTCAGGAGCTCCCCCGCCATGCAGTTCTCGAGGCCGTAGATGCGGGCGATGCCGTCCCCGGCGGAGATGATCGTCCCCTCTTCCGAGACGTCCACGCCCGACTTGAACCCCTCGATCTGCTGCCTGAGAACGCTGGTGATTTCGTCCGCCTTGATCTCCGCCATGCCCCACTCTCCTCGAATTCGTCCCTCAATGCGCCCCGACGAGCCTCTCGCGCAGGGCGTCGAGCTGCCGCCTGAGAGTGCCGTCGTACACCTTCGAGCCGATCCGCGTCCGCGCACCGCCCAGGAGCGCCGGGTCGACGCGATGCGCGATCTTCACCTCTCGCCCGGTCAGCGTTTCGAGCGCCTGCCGCAGGCGCTTCAGCTCAGCCGCCGACAGCGGCACGGCCGTGGCGGTCTCCGCGCGCACCACGCCCAGGCGCTCGTCTTTGACCTGCTCGAAAGCCTGCAGGATGGACCCCAGGGCACCCATCCGGCGATTGACCGCCAGCATCACGAGAAAATTCCGCATCGTCTCGCTCAGCCGGCCCCTGTGCGCCAGCGCCTCGATCGCCGCCTGCTTGTTCTGTTGCGGCACCGACGGATCGGCGAAGAACCGCTCGAATTTCGGATCGGCGCTCAAGATCCGGACGACCACCGCGAGATCCGCCGCGGTCGTTTCGAGGCGGTCGGGATCTTTCTTTGCACCCTCGCCGGGTTTCGACTCGACATAGTCCGCGAGGGCGCGGGCATACCGCCTCGCCACCGTGGCCATCTGCACTGGTGTTCTCCCGTCTGGGGGCCGGCGGCCGCGACATCGAGATCGCCGAGAGACATCTGCGGCTCGGCGATCACCTGTCCCATCGCGCTGCCGGGGAAGCGTTGTTGAACGGCGCAACCTAACATACGCCCCGTCGAAGTGTCAACGACGGCGCGGGTTAGCCGTGTCCGGCGTCGGGACATTGCGGCATTCTGGCGCCCTGGGAAGGTCAATGCGTACGTGCCGGAGGACAACCCTCCCGGCCCGGCCACCCTTCCAAGCCGCGCGCGTTTGCCGCGCACTGGCACGACGGTTGCGAGCGGTTCCGGGTGTAGAGTATTGGCGTCGGCTCAAGGCTGGGACCTGATTCGGGCCGGGCCGAAGAAAGGAGGTGCGGCGATGCGATGCGCGCAACGACCCCCGACGCCGGCGCTGGCGCTCGTCCTCATGCTGCTCCTTGGAAGCGCCCTCGCCTCGGTCGAGGCTTCGACCGATGTGTGGACCTCGGGGGTCGCCCAGCAGCCGGCGGTCGCCGTCAGCCCCGCGTACGTCGATCCATATTTCTGGGGTCCCTACGCCTACGCCGGTTTCGGCTTCGGAGTCACATACTCGTACGGGCCGTCCCCGGACGGAGCCTACGTTCAGGCGCCGCCCCGCGGCGCGGTCCCGATCGAGCTGCACGTCATCCCGCGCAAGGCCACGCTCGTCGTCGACGGGACCAACGTGGGCCAGGCCCGCGACTTCAGCTCGAGGGCCTACCCCCTATGGCTTCCGGCGGGAACGCACGATCTCGAGCTCAGCTATAAGGGATACCAGACTCTGCGGGTGAGGTTCGAGGCGAAGCGCGGCCGCGCCTATCGGATCCATTACGATCTGCGGGGAGGGGAGGGGCTCGATCCTCGCTCGAGCGGAGAGATCCAGCGACAGTCGGGTGACTAGGTCGCGCCGAATCAGTTCGTCGAGCTGTGCCGCCTGATCGCCTCGACGTCGGCCTCTTTGTGCAGGCTGTCGCGCAGCTCTTTCTTCTTCCCGGCGTTCATGTCGATGTTTCCCTCGAAGACGCCCCCCTCGTGGATCACCAGGTTGGGTTTCTCGAGAGTGATGTCGCCGACCACACGACCGGTCGGGTGGATTTCCAGTTTCTCCTTGACGTGAATCGTGCCGGTCACCCTGCCGCTCACCGACAGGATCCCTACGTCGACGTCGGCCTCGACCTCGCCGGACTCACCGATCACCAGCTCCTTCTCCGAGATCACCTTGCCGCTGATTTTCCCGTCGACGCGGAGAACGTCACGAAACCGCACCTCTCCGTGGATCTCCGTGCCCTCCGCCAGGAATCCGCTGATGTCGTCCTGGCCCACGTGATCCTTGAGCAACGCCTCCTTGCTGAACGGCATGACGAATCCTCCCTTCATATCCGCCCTCCCTGCGTCGGGCCCGATCAGTGCCCTTTCTCCGCGGTCAACAGGAATTCGTAGAGTCGCTGAAGCTCCTCTTCGCTGTAGAACTCGATCTCGACTTTGCCCCGCTCGCCCTTCTTGATGATCCGGACCTTCGTGGCCAGGGCCCGCGTCAGTCGCTCGCTCGCTGCCGAGACGTTCGGATCGTCCGCCACGGCCGTCGTCTGAGGAGCCCTCGTGCTCTTCTTGCCCGCCTGCTCGAGAAGAGAAGCGACCCGCTCCTCCGTCTCTCGCACCGACAGGAGATTGGTGACGACCTCCTCGGCGACTCTAATTTGGGTCTCCGCGTCCGGAATTGCCATGATCGCCTTCGCGTGACCGACCGAAACAGTTCCCTCCCGGATATGCGCCTGAATTTTATCATGTAACTTCAATAATCTCAATGAGTTAGATACTGATGACCGATCTCTGCCGACTCTCTTCGCCACTTCCGCGTGCGAGAGATTCAGGTCGGTCAGGAGGACTTCGTAGGCCCGCGCCTCCTCGATTGGGTTGAGCTCTTTTCTCTGGATGTTCTCGATGAGAGCGATCTGAAGGAGACGGTCGTCCGAGATCTTCTTGACGATGGCCGGTATTTTCTCGACGCCGGCGATCTGAGCCGCCCGCCAGCGGCGTTCTCCGGCGATGAGCCGGTATCCGTCTTCCTCCTGTCGCACGATGACCGGCTGGACGATCCCGTTCTCCCGGATCGAGTCCACCAGCCCATCCAGCCGGCCGAAATCGACACGCGGCTGATATCGGTTCGGCTGGATCCTCTTGACCTCCAGCAACAGGAGGCCGGCATCAGCCGTGTGCGACGTTTCAGGGATGAGGCTGCTCAGTCCTTTGCCGAGTGCCTGTCTTTTCATAACGCCTGATGACCTCCCTGGCGAGATTCAGATACGATTCCGACCCTCTCGAACGGATGTCGTACAGCATGATCGGCTTGCCGAAGCTGGGAGCCTCTCCCAGTCTGATATTGCGCGGAACGACCGTACGGAAGACGCGCTCCTTGAAGAAGGAGCGGATGTCGGCCACCACCTGGCGCGACAGATTGGTGCGTTCGTCGTACATGGTCAGAAGGACTCCGTCCAGCTCGAGCGCCTGGTTGACCGATGCCCGAATGCGGTAGAGCGTCTCCACCAGCTCCGAGACCCCTTCGAGGGCCAGGTACTCGCACTGGACGGGGATCAGAATTCCATCGGCGGCGGCCAGAGCGTTGACGGTCAGAAGCCCGAGCGACGGAGGGCAGTCAACCAGGACGTACTGAAACCGATCGCGAATCGCGGCGAGCGCCTGTTTCAGGCGGTACTCCCGACCCTGGACATTGATCAACTCGACTTCGATGCCGACGAGGTCCCGGCTCGCCGGCGCGACCATGAGGAATTCCAGCTCGGTCGGAAGGAGAATCTGCTCGACGTCGACCTCGCCCGACATCACGCCGTACATTTCGCCGCCCGGGTTCGGCTTCAGGCCCAGGCCCTTCGTCGAGGAGGCCTGTGGGTCCATGTCGATCAGGAGAGTCGAACGCTCCGCGATCGCCAGCGCGGCCGCCAGGCTGACGGCCGTTGTCGTCTTCCCCACCCCCCCTTTTTGATTGGCGATCGCGACGATCCGTCCCATTGATCGCGCAGATTAGCACACGCCCCCTGGTTCAGGTGCGGCCGATCGTCCCGGAATGTTCCACGTGGAACATCAGGCCAATAATCGAGGGTCCGATATCATCGGAGGGTGTTCCACGTGGAACAATTGCCGTCCGGCGGCGATCTGGACCGGTGGACGGCTGTCTCAGGCGCCCCCCGGATCGAAAATCGCGACGACGGATTTGGAATCGGAGGGAAGTTGCCGCGTGCCAGAGAATCGCAGACCGGGAATCGGGCGTCCGCGAAACGTCTCCGCCTGGTCGCGCGTCACGAAGAAGAGCGCCTTTCCGTCGGCCCGCAGGATCGGCATGCTCGCCCCCTTGAAGAGCGAACCGGTTCGAATCGCGCGCAGCGTCAGGTATCGGCACGGCAGGAGATCGGAAAGGTCACCCAACTTTTCCACCCGCCGGGTCTCGACCCGCGCCTTCTCCAGACCGATCTCCCTGATGACGGCCCACAGGAACGCCGACTTTTTCTCGGATGCCTCGACCAGGATGAGCTCCAGCCCGGAATGCATCACCTTGAGCGGCACGGCGGGGAAGCCGTTTCCGGATCCCAGATCCAAAAGCGTGCCGTCCTCCCCGAGAAGATCCGAGACGGCGATCGGCTCAAGGAAATGACGATTCACGATCGCCTCGTCGTCATCGAGGGCCGTGAGATTCATCCGCCGGCTCCATTTCTTCAGAAGCCGGCGATGTGTCTCGAAGCGAGTGACGTCGCGATCCGACAGGGAAAGCCCCGCGGCCCGGGCTTTCATGAGGAGAGTTTCGCGGAATGAGGCTACCATAGCCGGCGAAGGTTAACACCAACGCCCGAGGGGATGCGGAGGTCGCGGTTGAGACACCTGGCGCCGATCGTCGTCCTGCTGTCGGCCGCGGCCATCTTCGGCGCGGGCGCCGCGGACCCGTCACGGCGCTCCCCGACGCCGGCGCGCACGCCCACCCCCGCGCCGTCGCGGGATTCCACGGCCACCGACGACCTCGATGATTTGCTGAAGAAACTGGGAGAGAGGGCGAGCGCCTACGAGACGATCGCCCTGCGCTTCGTCTGCATCGAATCGATCCGGTCGAGCGACGATTCCCGCAGCGAGAAACGCTACGACTACATGTACGTCCAGGCGGAAGAGCAGCGCTACCGGCCGTTTCGGCAGGCTCACACCGGGCGCCTCGGGAAGATGGTCTCCGAGGCGAACGTCGATTTCAACTTTCCAGACGCCTACTCATGGACGTTGATGTTCGTGCCCGAGCGCCAGCATTTATTTCACTTCAAACGCGTTGGACAGGAGTGGTTCTCTCTGCGCCAGACGCAGATCCTGGAGTTCGAGGCTCCCCTCCCGTTCACGTCGGGAAGAACGATATACGAATGGAGCGGCAAGGTGTGGGTGGACGCCGAGAACTACAATATCCTCAAGGTCGAGGCGGAGCCGGGAAATCAGTCGGCCCGCCTCAAGGAGGAGCTGAAGACTTACCGCCAGGCGCCGCGATTTCTCATCTACCCGATGGGCAAAAGACCGCACGGACAGCGGTATAACATCACTTTTCTCAATGAGTTACACGATATATCGCTGCCGGACGAGGTCGAGGTCGTGAACTTCACGCTCGATCTGCAGGCTCAGGAGGAATGGGAGAGCCAGACGATCCTGCGCTATAGCGGCTATCAGTTCTTCGGCGTGGACGTGAAGGATCTGTTCCAGACGCAGAAGTAGTCGCCGCCCGGCGCGATTTTTCCAGATAGATATTGATGAGGCTGAGGGCCGCCGGGGTGACGCCCGAGATGCGGGCCGCCTGCGCGAGAGTCTCCGGACGCGCCCGCCCCAGTTTCTCGACGATCTCCCGCGACAGTCCCGGAATTCCCTCGTACTCGAAGTCGTGCGGTATCTTTCGCCGTTCCTCCCGTTGCAGCCGATCCAGCTCCCTTTCCTGCCGTTCGATGTAGCCGCCGTACCTCAGCCTGCTGGCGACGTACCGGCGATCGCGCGGCCGCAGCCCCGCCGGAATGTCGTTCCCCAGGAAGCGCTCCAGGGACTCGATGCTCACGTCGCTTCGACGCAGCAGTCGGGCGGGCGTCGTCGGCTCGGTCAGACGGAGCCCGAGGCTATCCTCGGCCCGCTTCTGCGTCTCACCTTTAGGCGTCAGCGTGAGCGTCTCGAGGAGCCGCGCGAAGCGTCGCACGCCCTCGCGCCTCTCCACGAATCGGGCGTAGCGCTCGTCGCCGATCAGTCCGGCGCGGCGGCCGTGCTCGGTGAGGCGGAGATCGGCGCTGTCGATGTCGAGGAGCAGCCGGTATTCCGCCCTCGAGGTGAACATGCGGTACGGCTCCGTCGTGCCCTTCAGCACCAGGTCGTCCACCAGGACGCCGATGTAGGCTTCGCCGCGCGTGAGGACGAGGGGCGGCTCGCCGCGGACCGTCAGGGCCGCATTGATCCCGGCGACGAGGCCGAGCGCCGCGGCCTCCTCGTACCCGGTCGTTCCGTTGATCTGCCCGGCCAGGAAGAGCCCTCGAACCGAGCGGGTCTCGAGAGTATGAAGGCAGGCCGTCGGCGCCACGAAGTCGTATTCGACCGCATACCCGGCGCGGGCCACCTCGGCCCGCTCCAGCCCGCGGATGGATCGCACGAGCTCGACCTGCACGGCCGCCGGCAGGCTCGTGGAGATACCGTTCAGGTAGATCCAGGGATGATCCCGCCCCTCCGGCTCGACGAAAATCTGGTGTCGGTCGCGGTCCGCGAAGCGGACCACCTTGTCTTCGATCGACGGGCAATAGCGCGGACCGATGGCCGTGATCCGACCGGTGTACAGCGGCGACCGGCCGAGGTTGTCCCGGATGAGGGCGTGCGTCGTCGGATTCGTGAACGTGATGTGACAATCGACCTGAGGCGTTGTGATCGCGTCCGTGTCGAAGGAAAACGGCACGGGCTCCGGATCGCCCGGCTGACGCTCGAGCGCATCGAAGTCCACGGTCGTCCTCAGGACGCGCGGCGGAGTGCCGGTCTTCAGGCGACCCATCGGAAAGCCAAGCCGCGCCAGGGCTTCCGACAAACCGACCGCTGCCTTCTCCGCCACGCGGCCGCCCGGACGGTTCTCCAGGCCGACGTGCAGGAGTCCCCGCAGAAAGGTGCCGGTGGTGACCACGGCGCAGGGCGTCTGGATGTTCGGCCCCGAGGCCAGCGTCACGCCGCGAAGCGCACCGTCTTCGACGAGGAGGTCAGAGACCTCCCCCTCCAGGAGAGAGAGGTGCTTCGTCTGCTCGACCACGCGTCGCATCCTGGCCGAGTACGCCTCCTTGTCCGCCTGCGCGCGCGGCGCCTGGACGGCCGGGCCGCGACTGGCGTTGAGCAGACGAAACTGGATTCCGGTCTCGTCGATGGCGCGGCCCATCTCGCCCCCGAGCGCGTCGATCTCTCGCACCAGGTGACCCTTCGCCAGGCCGCCGATGGCCGGGTTGCAGGACATCCGCGCCACCGCGCCCGCGTCGAGCGTCACCAGGGCGGTCTCGCATCCCATGCGCGCGGACGCCAGGGCCGCCTCGCAGCCGGCGTGGCCGGCCCCGATGACGACCACATCGAATCGGTCACGGACGGGATGGCTCATTTGCCGATGCAGAAATTCTTGAAGATGCGCTCGTAGATTCCGTCGATGCCGACGGCGCCCGTGATCTCGCCGAGCCTGTCGAGCGCCTCGTGGAAATCCAGAAGGAGGTACTCGTCCGTCACACCTCCCAGGCACCCCTCCTCGGCGCGGGCCAAGGCCGCCGCGGCGCGCCGCAGGAGATCGAAATGCCGGACATTCGTGATGAAGACCTGCTCGCGCTCGGCCGCCCCTCCCCGACCGACCGCCTGCGCCAGGTGCTTTCGCAGCGTATCGATTCCCTGCCCGCTCTTCGCCGACACCTCGATCGCGGAGCATCGGCTTATGAGGCGCATCACCTCGTCCATGCCGATGCCGCACGGCAGGTCGATCTTGTTCAGCACCACGAGCGATCGTCCGCCATCGAATCCTCCGAGCAGGGCGCGCTCGTCGTCGCGAAGAGCGCGCGACCCGTCCAGGACCAGGATCGCCAGATCGCACGCCTCGAGCGCTCCCCGGGCCCGCCGGACCGCCTCGGCGTCGGCCTCGTCGCGCGGCTCGCCGATCCCGGCCGTATCCAGAAGGGTGACGGGGACGCCGCCGAGATCCAGGGTTTCCTCCAGGATGTCGCGCGTGGTGCCGGCAACCGGCGTGACGATGGCGCGTTCCTCCTCCAGCAGCCGATTGAACAGGCTCGATTTCCCGGCGTTGGGGGCGCCGATCAACGCGACGCTGGCCCCCTCGCGGATGCGCCTGCCGCGCTCGTACGTCCCGGCGAGCCGTTCGATGGCGTCCCGGAGGGAGCGCGTCTCGGAGGTCACGATCCCCTCCGGCAGGAACCGGCCGGCCTCGGCTTCCTCGCCGAATTCGATCGCCGCCTCGAGGCGGGCCATCAAATCGGTCAGACGTTCCTTCAGACGGTCGACCTCGCCCGAGATCCGTCCGCGCACCTGGTCGTGCGCCACCTTCGCCTGGAAGGCCGTGCGCGCCTCGATCAGATCGCGGATCGCCTCCGCCTGCGTCACGTCGATCCTGCCGTTCAGGAACGCGCGCATGGTGAACTCGCCCGGCGTGGCCGGACGAGCCCCCCGGCCCACGGCGGCCAGGACCAGCAGCCGCAGCGCCGCCGGGCTGCCGTGCGCCCACATCTCGGCGGTCTCCTCGCCGGTGAATGTCGCGGGTCCGTGGAACAGGACCAGGTACCCGGTGTCGATCGTCTGCCCCTCGGAGTCCACGAAGCGACCGTAGATCGCCTGTCCCGGGGCCGCGATCGCGGGTCCGGATCTCGCCGGTCGGAACATCTCCGCGGCCACGGCGCCGGCCCGCGGGCCCGACAGACGCACGACCCCGACGCCGCCGCGGCCCGGCGGCGTCGAGATGGCGACGATCGTCTCGCCGTCCTCGGCGGAAGAAGGTCGCCGTTCGACCGTGGACACCGGAAGGGAGCGGGATTCGATCATGGGCGGCGAATCGCCGGGACCGTACCGGCCCCTAGGATGACTCGTCCGGCTCGCTGGCCGCGCCGGATTTCGCGAGCGGAACGATGGCGATCCTCTTCAGGAAACCGTTGCCGACGCTGCGCGTCTCCACCCCGCCGATCTCTGCGAGAGCCAGGTGCACCAGGCGTCTCTCGTAGGGATTCAAAGGACTCAGGAGACATTCCTCGCCGCGCGCCTTCGCCTTCTCGGCGGAGCGCAGCGCGATCTCCACGATCTCGTCCTCGCGCAGCTTGCGAAACCCGTCGCAATCGACCTGGATCTTCTTGCCCCTGCGCCCGCGATAGATGATTCGATTGAGCAGGTACTGCAGGGCGCCGAGCCCCTCGCCCTTGCGACTCAGCAGATACTCGCGATCCGGGCCGCTGAGATCGACCTGAATCGCCGCCTCCGTGTCCGTCGCCTTGGCCCGCACGTCGAGGCCCAGGCCGACCAGGATGCGCGCGGCCAGACGTTCGACATCGCCGGCGTCGGCCCTGAGCGCCGGATCTTCGGCCTGATCGGAGGAATCGTCCGTCAAATCGTCGAGCATGCCCGGGTCCTCGACAGGTCAGTGGCCGCACCCGGACGCGCCAGGGCGCGGCGCTTCAGGCGGCGCCCTGGTCCGTGGCGGCGCGCTTGTTGATCAGGTACTGCTGGCCGATCCCGAGGAGATTGTTGACGAGCCAGTATAGCACCAGCCCCGAGGGGAAATTGAGGAAGATCCAGGTGAACATGATCGGCATGAGGTACATGATTCGGCGCTGCGCCGGGTCGGGGATGGAGGATGACGTCATCGCCTGCTGAACGAGCTGCGTGCCGCCCATGATGATCGGTGTGACGAAGTAGGGATCCTTCTGCGACAGGTCGGTGATCCAGAGCATGAAGCGAGCGCGCCTCAGCTCGATCGAGATCGACAGGATGGTGTAGAAGGCGTACAGAATCGGGAGCTGCAGCAGAATCGGCAGGCACCCCGACATCGACCCGAGAGGGTTGATGTCCTCGTCGCGGTAGAGCTTCATCAGCTCTTCGTTCATCTCCTGCCGCAGCTTCTGCCGCGCGCCGACGGTTCCCTTGTCCGCCTCCTTCTTCTCGAGTCGATGATAGCGCTCGCGCAGCGACTTGACCTTCGGCTGCACCCGCTTCATCTTCTCCTGCATCACGCGCATCTTGATCTGGCCGCTGTACAGGAGCGGAAAGAACAGGATGCGGATCACCACGGTCAGCAGGACGATCGTCCAGCCGTAGTTGCCGATGTAGCGGTGAACGAACTTCATCGCATAGAACAGCGGCAGCGCGATCACTCCGAAGAACCCGAAATTGAGGAGCTTCTCCAGCCCGAGGCCCAGTCCCTTCAGGATGTCATAGTCCTTCGGGCCGACGAAGAGCCGCGCCTCGGAGAGACCCGGGAGTCCGAGCGACATCGACAGGTGGATCTCCTCCCGCCCCTCCTCCACGAGCCTCAACAGCTCGAAGCGGGCGCGGCCGGCGGCCGGCCGCTCGGCGACGAAGACGGCGGCGAAGTACTTGTCCTCGAGGCCGGCCCACTCGATCATTCCCTCCTGCAGCCAGGGGGCGTCGGCCTTGAGGGCGCTCTGCGGTTTCTTCTCGACGGGACGCCCCTGCGCGCTCAGGACGCCGAACGAGGTGTCGGCGTATTGCCCTTTCTCCTGGCCGTTGTGGGATCCGAATCCGGCGCCCCAGACCAGGGCCGGCGTCACCGGCTTGCCGCCCGCCTCGGCGGCGAATCGAAATTCGGCGAGATACGAGTCGTGTGCCAGGCGAAGAGTCTTCGTCGCCGCCAGCCCGTGGCCGTCGCTCCAGGCGAACGACACCTCCGTGTAGGTCGAGCCGCCCTCGTTCCCATCGCGCCGGCTGACGCGGTAGCGCGCTTCCTTCAACCGCTTCGTGGCTTCCGCGTCATCGAGGACGAACTGCAGCGGCAGGCGGTCGAGCGATCGGCCGGCGTGCGACACGAGATCCAGGGGTTGTCCGGCGTCGTCCAGGTATTTCTTCAGCCGCCAGGAAGTCACGCGAGCGCCGCGATTGGTCAGGCGGACGGCGACCAGGGGCGTATCGATCGCGACCTCCTGTTCCGCGTCGGATTCGACGTGCGTCCCCTCGGCCAGGTCGGGACGCGCCGCCGCGGACATCGTCGCGGCGCCCGTGACGCCGGCGGGCCCGGGAGACGGTTCGGCCGGAGGCGGGGCGCCCGGAGTCGCGCTTGCGCCCTGTCCCGGCCCCGGCTCCGTGGTGACACCCGATCCGGAAGACGGCGGCGCGGGCGCTTCGCGGGACGACTGGGGTGGAAAAATCGTCCACCACAGGATCAGGAACCCCGCAGAGAAGATGATGAAGAGAACCGTCCGACGGTCCATCAACGGAGGGGATCGTAGCCGCCCCGGGTCATCGGGTGGCATCGCATGAGCCGCGCGGCGGCGATCAGGAGGCCGCGCGCGAGGCCGTGGCGCTCGATCGCCATGGCACCGTACTCGGAGCAGGAGGGGAAGAACCGGCACGCCGGCGGCAGGAGCGGCGAAACGAACCGCCTGTAACCGGAGAGGCCGGCGAGGACGGCCGCCCGCGCGGCTTCGGAGATCACCGCGCCTTCCGCGCGAACGGACGCAGTCTCGTCAGGAGCTCGACCTCGAGGCGTCTGTACTCCGCCCCCGGAAGCGCGGCCCGGACGTTCACGACGATGTCCACGTCCTCGAGCTCCGATCGATGCCTGCGGAAGATCTCGCGCACGAGCCGCTTCGCCCTGTTTCTCTTCACGGCGCCACCGATGCGACGCGTCGCCGTGATGCCCAGCCGCGGCCGGCCCAAGGCGTTCCGCAGCACGAACAGGACGAAGGATCCCGAAGGAATCCTCTGCCCCCTGTCGTAGATGACCTGATACTCGCTGCGCTTGCGGATACGGTCCTGGGGACGGAAGCGGGCGTCGCCCTTCACACCGTCAATCTTTTGCGACCCTTGGCACGCCGGCGTTTCAGCACGAGGCGCCCGTTCTTGGTGCTCATGCGGGCGCGAAAGCCGTGCGTCTTCCTGCGGCGGCGGTTGTTCGGCTGAAAGGTGCGCTTCATGACGTCGTCTCCACGGTTCTGGGAAGCGCGGATTATGGACCCACGGCGCGCGGACTGTCAAGGATGGCGGGCGCAGCGCCGCGGATCCGGAGCATCACCCGAGCATCGTCGGCGCGCGAAAAATTTTTTTCGCTTCAGAGGGAAGAAGGGTGTTGACATCATCGTCTGACGCGGTGCTATAGTGCGCGGCGTCCAAGACAAGAAAAAAATTCTGATCTCGACAGCGCTTCGAAAGATAAGCCTTCGATGAAGCGTCCGCGTTTTCCGGGAGTCGTCCCGGGGCTGGCCGGGGTGTTTTTCGGGACGACATTTGCTGCGCGGAGTTTCGCCTCCGCCCTAGATGTATCGCCTCCGGTCATACCGGCCCCATAACTTGTGGGGAGGAGGATCGGTTGACATAACATCGCGCCCCGCCTCATGCGTCGGTGCTGGAAGTGGAAACCCTTCAGCACTTTGAAGAGCCAAAACTTTTCCACATCTGTGGAAAACTTGTTGAAAAGATGAGCGACGTTTCGATGCGACGGGCCGCCTGCAAGGCCTTCCTGTTGTGCGAACGGGCGAAAGCAGCCCACGAAGCCGGACGCAGATGAACATCTGGGAGAAAATCCTTTCAAGTCTGCAGCAAAAGATCAATCGACAGAGCTTCAACACCTGGCTCGCGCCGACACAGCAACTGGCATTCGCGAACCGGACCCTGCACGTGGAAGTCCCGAGCCTGCTGTTCGCCGACTGGATCAACCGCAACTACCTGCCGCTCATCCAGGAAAGCGCGCGTGAGATCGAGGGGAATGATCTCCGGCTCCACTTCACGAGCCGGCAGCCGGGCTCGCCGTACCGGGCGGCACCTCAGGCCGGCGGGGTGATGCCCGAAGGACGGACCGCTTCCGAGGTTCAGGCTCCCGCGTTCGGATCGCACGGAGACTCCGCGGGACCGCATGTCCCCGTAGTCCGATCGGGAGGCGTGCCCGGATTCACTCCGGCGCCGCTTGGGACCGGGCTCAATCCGCGCTATAGCTTCGACTCCTTCGTCGTGAGCTCCTGCAACCAGTTCGCCCACGCCGCGGCGCAGGCGGTGGCCGATCAGCCATCGAGCGCATACAACCCTCTGTACGTGTACGGGGGCGTGGGTCTCGGAAAGACGCACCTGATGCACGCGATCGGCAACCGCTTGTTCAGGAACAAGTCGTCGATCAAACACCTGTACATCAGCACCGAGACGTTCATGAACGAGCTCATCAACTCCATACGCTTCGAGAAGACCATCGACTTCAAGGAGCGCTACCGCAACGTCGACCTTCTGCTCATCGACGACATTCAGTTCCTGGCCGGCAAGGAGCGGACTCAAGAGGAGTTTTTCCATACCTTCAACGCCCTTTACGAATCCCAGAAGCAGATCGTCATCACCAGCGATTGTCCGCCTCGCGACATTCCGACGCTCGAGGAGAGGCTGCGCTCCCGCTTCGAGTGGGGTCTCATCGCCGACATCCAGCCACCCGATCTGGAGACCAAGGTGGCGATCCTGAAGAAGAAGGCCGAGGCGGAGAACCTCCAACTTCCGGAGGACGTGGCCCACTTCGTCGCCGAGCGGGTCCGGTCCAACATCCGCGAGTTGGAGGGCTCGCTCATCCGGCTTTTGGCCTACGCCTCTCTCACCGGACGGCCGATCGACCTGGCGATGGCGCAGGATACGCTCAAGGACCTGATGGACGACCGCGCGCGCTCGGTCAGCATCGAGGCGATCCAGAGGCACGTGGCCAATCATTTTCACATCAAGACCCTCGAGCTGAAATCGAGGAACAACTCCAAGCACATCTCCTTCCCGCGCCAGGTGGCCATGTATCT
>DATFVU010000132.1:0-2715 GCA_035260145.1 Candidatus Polarisedimenticolia bacterium
GACCGCCGCTGCAGCGCCGACCGGTAGAAGAATCCCATCTGGAACAGAACGAGAACGGGAAGCGACGCGGCCATCCCGGCCAGGGCGGCGTAGAGGGCCGCGCCGGTGAAATAGACCCCGAGGAGAACCTCGAGAGCGTTGACGCAGAGACTGCGCGGGGCGCGGTAGTCTTTCAGGCGCCAGCCGCCACGCGTGCCGCGCAGGTCGTGCTTGGGCGTGCGCACGAACTCCCCGGATCGTCTCGAGAAAGCGAGCAGGACGCCGCGGGCGTTGCTGACGGCCAGCCCGATCCCGAACGTCATGAGACCGGGCAAGAGCCTCGCGGCCGAGCGCCCGCTCCGGCCGATCTCCCGCTGCCCCGCCAGATAGAAGGCGCTGATCGACAACGTCGAGAGCAGGACGAGCGGCAAATCGAGGAGCGCGAGCGTGGTCAGGCCCGCCTTCTGCCGGACGATCGTGGCCGGCACGATCAGGAGGGACAGGGCGACCAGGAGAGGGTACGACGCGTTGGCGGTCAGGTGGAACAGGGCCTCGACCTTGGCGCCGAGAGGCAGCCGTGCCCGCAGCAGCCGCGGCAGGATCTTGCGCGCCGTCTCGATCGAGCCGCGCGCCCAGCGCCGCTGCTGTGCCCTCACGGCATCGATGTCCGCCGGAAGCTCGGCCGGCACGACGACGTCCGGAGCGAACTCGAACTGCCACCCCATCAACTGCGCGCGGTACGACAGATCGAGATCCTCGGTGAGAGTGTCCGCCTGCCAGCCGCCCGCCGACTCGATGCACGCCCGTCTCCATATTCCCGCGGTGCCGTTGAAATTGAAGAACCGCCCGGAGAGGTGGCGCGCGGCATGCTCGATCACGAAATGCCCGTCCAGGAGGATCGCCTGGATGCGGGTCAGCCGGGAGTAATCGCGGTTCATGTGGCCCCAGCGGGCCTGCACCATCCCGACGCGCGGGTTGCCAAAGGCGTGAATCAGATCGAGGAGGTAGCCCGGCTCCGGCACGAAGTCGGCGTCGAAGATGGCGATCATCTCGCCACGCGCCTGGCGAAGCCCGTGGGCCAGAGCGCCCGCCTTGTAGCCGCTCCGGAAGCCCCGGCGCAGGTGCCGGATGTCGTGTCCGCGGCCGCGCATCTCCGCGATCATCCGGGCGGCGATGCGGGACGTTCCGTCGTCCGAATCGTCGAGGACCTGGATCTCGAGGCGATCGCGCGGGTAGTCGAGGGCGCACACGGCCCGGATGAGGCGCTCGACCACGTATCGCTCGTTGTAGATCGGCAGCTGGACCGTGACGGGGGGAAGGGAATCCAGCCTGTAGACCCGGTGCCGCTCGCCGCGATGTCGCCGGTAGAGATAAAGAAGATAGGCCCGGTGACCGCCATAGAGGGCCAGGATGGTCAGGATCGCGAGATAGAGCGCGACGATGCCGATCTCGACCGGATTCATCTTGGAGAACGGACCCCCTCAGTGGTTTCTAAGTAGTACATATGACGAGCTATTATGCAACCTCAAATGAGTCCGCCAGTCGGCCGCATAGAGCGATCCGCTTCGCCGGCGCCCGTTCCTCCCCTGCGCGTCGCCGTCGTCATCCCGGCGCGGGACGAGGAATCCTCGATCCCCCTGGTCCTCGACGCGATCCCCGAAGGGCTCGCGGACGAGGTGGTGGTCGTGGACAACGCGAGCGAGGATGGGACGGCCCGGATGGCCCGATCGCTCGGCGCGACGGTCCTGTTCGAGCCCAGACCCGGTTACGGGGCCGCCTGTCTGCGCGGCATCGAGCACCTCCGGGCGAGGCGTCCCGACCTTATCGTCTTCCTCGACGCCGATTTCAGCGACGACCCGAGGGAGATGGCGGCACTCATCGATCCGATCGCGCGCGACCAGGCCGACCTGGTGATCGGATCGCGCGTTTTGGGCTCGCGGGAGCGCGGCGCGCTCCTGCCGCAGGCGCGCCTGGGAAACTGGCTGGCGACGCGCCTGATGCAGGTCTTCTACGGCGGCCGCTACACCGATCTCGGTCCGTTCCGCGCCGTGCGCTTCGAGGCGCTGGTCGGGCTGCGGATGGCCGATCGGGGCTTCGGCTGGACGGCCGAGATGCAGGTCAAGGCGCTGAAGATGGGGCTGCGCGTCCGCGAGGTGCCGGTCTCCTATCGCCGGCGCGTCGGACGGTCGAAGATCAGCGGCACCCTTCTGGGAAGCGTACGCGCGGGCGCCAAGATCCTCTGGACGATCGCCAGGAACCTCTCCTGACGCTCCGGCCCGTCCCGGCGGAAGAGATCAGGGCCCCGGGTCGTGTGTCAGCGGGAGCAGACTGCGATACACTGCGTTCATCCGCGGGGGGGACCCATGGACGAAGGTGCCAGGGCCGGGGCGGCGCCCGCCCGGAAACGGCCCGTGAAAGCGGTCGCGGGAAGAAAACCGTCGGGGAACGATCCGCATCTGGTTCGGATCATCGATCTCGACAGGCGGCTCGTCGAGGCGACGAAGCCGATCAAGGTGCTGTCGCGCCTGGAGTGGCCGGGGGCGGTCGGCGAGCGCTTCCTCGAAGACTACCGTGCCGGACGGCCGCGCCTCCCCAAGATCAAGCAGCAGCCACGAAGCCACACCGGCGAGATCGAGGCGCTGACAGCCCTCATGGGTCGCTGCGATCGCCGTCATCCGCTGGGCAATTTTCTCTACAAGACGGCCTGGAGCTATCTCAACGCGGCGCAGATGATCG
>DATFVU010000133.1:0-10135 GCA_035260145.1 Candidatus Polarisedimenticolia bacterium
AGGGTTGGGACAGCCGGGAAAGGTACCGGCCCCGCCCCAGTCGAACGAGAGGGTGACGTCGCCGTCCCCCGCGACTCCCGCCTCGGCCTGGCACAAGCCGCCCTGGCCGTTGGAGCCGCCGCCATCCTCGCAGATGACGTCCACCGTCGCGCTGTTGCAGCTCGCGTCGCTCTGGCAGGTCGTGTCCGGCGACACCCCGCTCGAAAGCGCGAACAGGTAGGCGGCCACGGGGCGAGCGTCGGCGCAGTCATGAAGGAAACCACCAAGAAGGTGCTGAAACGGCTGCCCGAGCCCGCCCGCGCAGGTCGCGCCGGCGGGGGATGCGAAGGCGAGCGTCAGGAAAATCGGAACCAGGAGACGGAGCGTCATCGAGCGCATGGGTCCTCCTCCGGGAGGTGCGGACGCAGGTCAGAAGAGGGGTGTCAAGGGTCCCCTTTTCATATACGACACACGCGGAGGCCCGTCAACAGCGATGTTCCGGGAAGTAGACCTACTCGCGCACCGGGCTGGCGAGAGCCGAGCCGGGGGACGCCGCCTCCCGGCCGCGCAGCCCCTGGCGCTTGACGCGCACCGACTTGGCGGGAATGCCGACGTTGATGTGATGGTCGAGGACCGGCCGGGTGACGACACCCATCGTGCCGACCATGGCGTTGCGGCCGATCGTCATCCCGGCGAGGACGACCGCGTGATAGGTGATGCGCGCGCCGTCGCCGATCACGGTGCGGCTGCAGGTGACGCGCTCGATGTCCTCGATGTCGTGAGCGTGTGAATAGACGTTGGCGTAATCGGAGATCGACACGTTGCTGCCGATCACGATCTCGCCGCGATCGTCGAGCAGGACCTTGCGGTGGATGGTGGTGTGGTCCCCGACCGAAAGGTTGTAGCCGAACGACACCTCCACGTCGCGAAAGATACGAACGTTCTCGCCGCAGTGCTTGAACACATGCTTCGCCAGGAGGCGGCGAAACATGAGGCCGAGGTGCACGTTGTGCCCCAGGGGGGAGTGATCGAACTGGATCCACAGCCACAAAAGCGGCTTGACCCGGTTGTAGCGGGCCGGGTCGCACTCGGCGTAGTACTCCGCCTCGAGCGTGACGTTACGCGGATCGAACTGGGCGATCCGCAGGCGCTCTCCGACCGGCCTGGCGCCGTCCTCGATCAGGTCGGCGTAGCGCGCCCCCTGTCCGTAGTGGATCTCCGTCAGCACGTCCCGGCACAGGACGTCGCGGTCGATCTTCGGATTCTCCAGACGGGTGCGCAGGTGGTCGAGGAAGCGATCGTACAGGTGGGCCACGTCCTGGTTGGCCAGCGGGACGGGTCGCGATGCCACGAACCCTCCGTGCGGGATGGACTCACCCGCGAATTGCAGGCGATTTTCCTGTAAACACGCGGCGGAGTCAAATGCCGGCTCGTCTCCGTCCGGGCGCCCGACATCGCCTCCTGCTATAATCCGTCGCCGATTGAGAGACGGGGAGTTCGTGCCGGAAGCCTCGAAAAGACTGGCGGTTCCACCGTGGGCCTGGGTGGCGGCGCTCGGCGTGCTGGCGCTGGCGCTGCGCCTCGTGTACATCTTCCAGGTCGGAACAACGTCCCTCGTCAGTCCGGAAGAGCTCGACCCGGGGTTCTACTACAACTGGGCGAAACAGATCGCCGCGGGAGACTGGCGCGGCACCGCGTCGTTCGTCCAGAGCCCGCTCTACGCCTACCTGCTCGGCGTCCTGATGATGTTCATCGGGGCGGACGTCACGCGCATCCTGGTGGTCCAGGCCCTGGTCGGCACCGGCACCGTGCTTCTGACGTACGTTCTGGGGCGGCGGCTTCTGGGCCACTGGCACGGAATGCTGGCCGGCCTGCTGGTCGCCCTGTACGGCCCCTTCCTGTTCTTCGAGGGGATGGTCATGAAGACCTTCCTCTCCCCTTTCCTGACCGTTCTAATGCTGCTGGTGCTCGATAGAGCGCGGCAGGAGGCCTCGGCCGGCGCCGACGCGGCACCGGACGGCGCGCCCGCCCCGGCGACCCCCGGCCGGCGGGCGATGTGGCTGTTCGGGCTGGGAGGCGTGGTGTACGGGCTCACCACTCTGGACCGCGACAATTTCATTTTGCTGGCGCCCGCGCTCGCCGTTCTTGTGGCATGGCTCGGAGGCGGGCTCAACCGTCGCGGCCTGCGCTCGGCGGCGGCGTTCACCCTGGGGACGGTCCTGATGATCGCCCCCGTCACGCTGCGCAACTGGATCGTGTCGCACGAATTCGTGCTCCTCACCACGGGCGGCGGTGAAGTCTTCTTCATCGGAAACAATGCCGACGCGAACGGGCTGTACGTTCCTCCCCCCTTCGTGCGGCCCGACCCGAAATACGAACACGGCGACTTCGTGGCCCGCGCCTCCGAGATCAGCGGCAAGAACCTCACGGCGATGCAGTCCTCGTGGTTCTGGTTCCACCAGGGGGTGGAGTTCATCCGGGAGGAGCCCCTGGGGTGGGCGCGTCTGATCGGTCGGAAGATGGTGTACTTCTGGAACTACTACGAGCTGGCCGACAACCTCGACTACGTGGTCCTGCAGCGGTTCTCCGGTCTGCTCGCCGCCATGAACGTGTCCTTTCCTCCCGAGCAGTGGCCGACGCTGGTCGTCCCCTCCGGGGGATCGCGCGCCATGGTGCGCATTCATCTCTACTCGACCTTCGGCACCCTGGCGCCGCTCGGTCTTCTGGGGATCTACCTGACGCGGCGGAGCTGGCGGAGGCTTCTGCCTCTGCATGTCGTCCTGTTCGGATACATGGGAACGGTGCTGTTGTTCTTCAATTTCGCCCGCTTCCGCGTCCCGGTCGTGCCCATCCTGGCGCTGTTCGCGGCGGAGAGCCTGTTCGCGATCGCCCGGGGCCTGCGCCGACTGTGGGCCCTGATCGTGGCGTTCGCGACGCGCTCCGGCGACATGGTGACCCGCGCCCGGGACCTTTTCCGGGGATGGGGCCAGGCGGTGGCGTGCGTCCTGTTCGCGCTTGTTCTCGTCGGATTCAACGTGGAGCGGCCGCGCGGCGTCCTGCCCGAGATCGAGCGCGCCCTGGTCACCGGAAACGGCTATTACGCCAACGGCGACATCGAGCCGGCGCAGCAGTCGTTTCTTCTCGGCCTCCTGCTTCTCGGCGAAGGGCCGCCCGGCGAGCGCGGCGACGCGGAGCTGCAGAAGCGCTTCGGCCCCGAGGTGACGCGCGCGGCGATCTCGAAGGAGCTGGAGGCGGAGGCGATCGCGCGGGGCCCGCAGTTCAAGGGGATCCACGTCGGCGTTCACCACGGCCTGGGCCTTACGCTTCTGGCGCAGGCCGGCGCTCTGCTCGACAAGGGGGAGCGCGTCGCCGCGTTGCCCCTGCTCGACCGCGCCATGGCGCAGTTCGCCGAGGCGCTGCGGCTCGCGCCCGCCTACCTTCTTTCGATCCGGAAGATGGCGATGGCCTACGACCTCAAGGGAGACCATTCGGCGGCGGTCGAATGGCTGCGCCGCGGGGTCGATCTCTGGCCGGAGGACCTGCAGGCGCGCGCCGAGCTCGCGGAGGCCCTGTTCCGCGCGGGTGAGTATCGGGAGGCGCTCAAGCTGCTCGACGAGGCCCGGCAGCTGAACGCCGACATGGATGCGAACGAGATGGCCCGTCTCTACTTCAATCGGGGCCTGATCCTGTACCAGGGAATGAACGAGCCGGGGCGGGCGCTCTACAACTTCGAGAAATCGATCGCCATCGATCCGAACTACTCGCAGGCGTCGGTCATCAGGAGCACGATCCTGTCCCTCAGGGCCCGCGGCATCCAGCCGCTTCCCGACGAGCCGGAGACTGGAAAGGCCCCGGCGGCGCCACCGTCCCCCGCCTCGCCCGATCAAGCCCGGCCGGCTCCCGTCACCTCCGGGCGTTGATCACGCGCAGGGCCATGCGGGCGGCCCGCTGCTCGGCCTCCTTCTTGGAGCGTCCGCGGCCGCGGGCCAGCTCCCGCCCGTCCACCATCAGGCTGACGCGAAACGTCGGGCTGTGCGGCGGCCCGACGGTGGCCACGACGCGGTAGCGCGGCGTGGGCCTGCCGCCCGCCTGCATCCTCTCTTGAAGGACCGTCTTGTAGTCTTTTCTCTCCACCTCTTCCCGGCTCAATCCCTGGATCTGTTCGCCGAACAGGCGCGTCACGAGGGCCCGCGCGGCCTCCTCGCCGCCATCCAGGAGGACGGAGGCGATGACCGCCTCGAGCGCGTCGGCCAGAAGCGACTCCTTCGTGCGCCCCTGTCCCTTCTCGGCGGTCTTCCCGAGAAGCAGGAAGGCGCCCAGATCGATCCTCCGGGCGGCGACCGCGAGGTTGGGACGGCTGACCAGGAACGCCTTGAACTTCGACAGGCCTCCCTCGTCCATCTCCGGGAAGCGCAGCAGCAGATGATGCGCCACGAAATAACCGAGGGCCGCGTCGCCCAGGAACTCGAGCGCCTCGTTGTCCGGCCCTCCCCCTTCCTCGTGGGCGTGCGAGGAGTGCGTCAGCGCGCGCACCAGATGCTCTCGATCGCCGAAGTGATACCCGAGGGTGGTCTCGAGGCGCGTCCATTCGTGACCGTGCCCGGACCCGGTCGGCGTCCGGCGGGTGCCGTCGTGCATGTTACCTGGGGGTGGGATTCGCCGCTCCCGGCTGACCGGAGGGCGGCGGCCCGGCGCCGGTCGCGGGCGACGGAGGATGGGGCTCGGCGATTCCGGGCCCGCCTTCGCTCGCGACCATCTCCTGGGACTGGGTCTGGATGCGCCGCAGCAGCTCTTCCGCTTTCAGGCGCTGCCGCGCGGCCTCGAATCGTTTGCCGAGGGACTCGTACGCCTCGGACAGCTTCAGGTGGGCGTCCACCTCGACGCGCGTCAGTGGCTGCGAGTAGGCCCACTTCAAATAGGCTTCGAGGGCCTGCGAGGCCTCCTTCTCGCTCTTCTGCCTATGCTGGGCGAGTCCGATCAGATAATCGACGAGGGGATAGCCGTCCCCTCTCTCCTTTTCGAGGCTGATCCGGCGGGCATCCTTCAGCTCGGCGATGGCCTCCCGGTTCTTCCCCAGATAGAACAGGACGCGCCCCTGGTTGTAGCGCACGATCGAGACGTCCGGGTGGGCCTTCGCCGCCTTCTCGAGGTAGGGCGCCGCCCGCCAATAGTCGCGTGTGTCCATGTAGTAGCTGCCCAGGCTGAACAGGGCGTCGAGGCTCCCGGGCTCGAGCTCGAGAACGCCGCGCCATTCTCCCAAGGCCCCGTCGATGTCGCCCTGCTGAATCAGCGACTCCCCCATCACCCAGCGCGCCTTCGCGGTCTGGGAGGACGCGGAGAGCTCGCGCGCGATCTCCTTGGCCCGCACCGGGTCCCCGGAGATGCCGAGGTACGATTTCGCCAGACTGTAGAGCGCATCGGCCTTCTCCTGGGGCGTCGCGCCGTAGTTCTTCAGGAGGGGCAGGACGGAGGTCCGATTCGACTCGACCGCCGCCATCAGCTCGCGATTGTCGTGGACGGTGAGGTTTCCGGCCACCGCGAACTCGACCGCGGAGCGATCGTCGTCGTTGACCGCCCCTTCCGGGGCGATCGGGCGCAAGCCGTCACCGGTCAGCCGGAACGTTTCCAGGAGCTCGTTCGGGCCGATCACGCCGACGCGCGCGAGATCGCGCGCGACCTCGGGCGTGGACGAGATCACCTTTCGAAGCCATCCGTAATCGAAGCTGAGCGGCTCCGAGGAGCCCAGCAGCAGCAGGTCCTCGCCGGACAGCTGGAACATCAGGGTCGACCGGAATTTTCGAGAGAAGGTCCGCATGACCACGCGCATCTGGTCGCCTCCGGCGGTGGCCAGCGGCAGACGCAGAGCGAGGAGGCCCCCCGTGTTCAATCTCGATTTCAGAAGGTCGAGGCCCTGCTCGGTCACGAGCGAGGCGCTCTGCGGCAACCAGGGCGAAAGCCCCGCCACGATGATGACATCGTAGAGAGAGGGGTCCGCGAACAGGCGCGATCGGGCGCCGTCGGCGATGCGCTCCAGGCGAGGGTCCTCCGTGGGTGAGTTGTTGTACGAGGCGAACTGCGGGGACGCCTCGAACACGGCGGGCTCGCGCTCGATCACGGTCAGCGACTTGACGGGGTGGCGCAGAACCGAGCCGGCGGTGACGCCGTCGAGGAAGTCGATCTGCAGCACCGTTTCGGTGGGCCCGTGCACCAGGATCGGCAGGTGACCCTGCAGGACCTGGGTCCTGATGTCGTTCCCGGTCGCCGCCTCCACCTTCCCGTCCACCGTGAGCGTGAGCGCCTCGACCGGAGGCAACCCTTCGCTCGGCTGCAGAGTGCGCTCGACGAACACGGTGGATTCCGATCCTTCCCGGTAGAACACCGCCTCGATCCCCCGCCGCGCGTCCAGATATTCCTGCACCGAGCCGAAGCGGACGAGGGAGCGAGCGCCGTAACGGTACATCCCCGCGGCGATCACGCGCGGGTCCCAGGAGGCCGGCGATGCCCCGATGACGATCAGAACCGCGAGCAGGAGGAAGGCCAGCGTGGGCGGCAGGGTCGCCTTGCGGAAGCGCGCGAACATCAGGAACAGAATGGCCGAGAGCAGACCCACCGACGAGACCAGCGACAGCGACCATCTCAAACCGAACTCGGGGATTGCCACGAGCCCGATCACCAGATCCGCGAGCACGATCCCGAGGGCGAAGTAGATGAGGATGCCGGTCGCGGGCCGCAGGCGCGTGCGCGCCCCGCGCGCCAGGAGCGGCAACGCCGCCCCCAGGAAGAGGACCGCGGGCATCATCAGCGCCGCGGCCGCCAGGGCCGCCGGGAGCTGCGACAGGCCGGGCCTGGAGAGATACGGAGTCATCTTGAGATACAGCAGGGCCACCTGGGGCATCAGGTACATCGAAGCCCAGGCTCCGACCGAGGCCGCGGCCACCACTCCGGACAAGAGGCCGAACGGGCTTGTGAACCGGTCCCCCAGGGCTGAGCACAGGAACACTCCCAGGGCGAGCCCGAACATGAAGAGCGCCCCGGTGGTGGTGCGCGCGGTGAGGGTGCGGCCGACGAAGAACGACAGCGCCCGGTCCCACAGCAGGAGCAGGCCCCACGTCGTGAACGCGAACAGCGCCATGCCCGCCCCCATGGCCCCTGCCTGGCCGAGGGTCGTCGCCGCGGGATGCTCCTCGAGGCGCGGCTCCTCATGGACGTCGGCGTCCCCCCCGAGCGTCCGGCCGATGGCTCCCGGGCCCTCCAGACCTCGCTGTCGCAGGAGGACCGAGCCCGCCGCGGCGATCCCGGACAGCGCCAGCCCCATGAGGATGCTGCCGCGAACGCCGAGCGCGGGGAGGATCACCGATCCGGTCACCCCGATCCCGAGCCCGCAACCGGCGAGGGACAAACCGAACGAGAATCCGAAACCGAGCCCGTGCGCCTCCCGACGCGAGGTGACCAGGCGCGCCAGGACCGGAATGGTGGCGCCGAACAGCGCCGCCGGGAGGGCGAAGATTCCCGCCGCCAGCAGGAGCCGCAGCGCGAAACCTCCGGCGACCGACCGGTGCAGCGCCGGCCAGAGGGTCAGGAACAGGGCGCTAGCAGCGCGGAAGGCGGCGACGGAAAGGAGGGAGGCGATTCCGAAGGAGGCCTGGACCACGGCCAGATACGCCATCGGGTGCGCCGTCTGCCGTATTCGGAGGCCGGCGATGGCGGCTCCGGTCGCTCCCATCATGGCCACCACCAGGACGGCGGCCCCGGTCGCCCCGGAGGTAAAGCCGGCCGGGAGACCGAACACCCTGAGGCCGGCCACGAGCAGGATTCCCGCGGCCGCCGCATACGTCAGATAGACGGCGAAGGCGATGGTCGGCGCCAGCAGGCTGCCCCGCGGCAGAACCATCGTGCCGGGAGCCGCCGGCGCCGGGACGCTGGCGCTTTCGTTCATAGGAGGCTGGATTGTATCATCCCTTCCGTGGGAAGAACCCGCTGGCTCTCCTGCGCGGCCGTAGCCCTTCTGGCGGCGGTCCTCCACCTCAGGACGACAGGCTTCGCGTTCGTGTTCGACGACATGCACCTGGTTGTTCACAACGCCTTCCTGCGTGAGCCGTGGAGCCCGCTCACCTGCTTCGCGCATCATTTCTGGCACGGCACCCCGTTCGGCGCCGCGTACTACCGCCCCGTCGTGGTCCTGTCGCTGGCGGTCAACGGACGGATTCTCGGATGGGGCCCTGCGGGGTTCCATCTGGTCAATGTCCTGCTGCACGCCACGAACGCGGCGCTCCTGGTGGTCCTGGCTCGCCGCCTGGGAAGCTCGGGCGCCTCTGCGGTCATCGCGGGATTGCTGTTCGCCCTCCACCCCGTGGCCGCGTGGCCGGTCGGGTCGATCGTGGCCCGCGTCGACCTGCTTCCGGCCCTCTTCGTTCTGCTGGCCTGGCTGCAATGGCGGGCGGCCGGAGAACAGGCGGCCGGAGAAGCGCCAGGAGGACGGCGCGTCCACGTGCTCGGGCTGGGCTGTTTCTTCCTTCTGGCGCTTCTTGCGAAGGAATCGGCCGCGGCTTTTCTGGTCGTGCCGCTCCTGGCTTTGCGCCGGCCCCGGAACGACGCGCAGGGGTCAAGACCCGCCCGCTCGACGTGGGCCGTCCTGGGACTGGCGCTCGGAGTGTATCTGGCGGCCAGGAAAAGCGTGGGGCTCGGCCTGCTGATGAATCCGGCGCTCATCGATCCGCTGACCAATCCGCTCGGCTCCCTGCCCCTGCCGCTGCGCCTCTCCGGGGCTCTCCGCCTCACCGGACGCTACCTGCTCTACCTCTTCTGGCCGGCCCGATTCGCGGACTCGATCGACTACTTCGACCCGGCCGCGCTCCCCCGCTTCCTCGATGCGGGGGTTCTCGTCTCTCTCCTGTTCCTCCTGGTCTGGATCTCGGCCATCGTCATTCTCTGGGTGAGACGGGACAGGCTGGCGCTGCCGCTTGCCTTCTCACTGGCCAGCTTTCTACCCGCCTCGAACCTCCTGGTCCCGATCGGCTCGTTGTATGCCCAGAATTTCCTTTACATGCCTCTCCTGGGCCTCTGCCTCGCCTGCGGCGACCTCCTGGGGAGAGTCCCCTTCGCGTCCCGGTCGTCCCCGCCACCCCGGTCGTCCCGGCATCCACGGGCCGCGCTCCTGCCGGCCGGCGCGATCCTGGCTCTGCTGGCGGCGCTGTCATGGCACGAGGCAGGCATCTGGAAGGACCCGATCGCCTATTTCTCTGCCATGTCGGAGCGCTTCCCCAGGTACCCGAACGCTCACAGCGGCCTCGGCGTGGCCCTCCTCGATGGCGGCCATCCGGGCGAAGCGATCGTCCCGCTAAGGACCGCCCTGTCCCTGACCGACCGGAGCTTCGAGGCACACTACAACCTCGGCGTGGCTCTCCTTCTGACCCGGCGGGATCGAGCCGGCCTCGAGGAGGCCTACGCGCACTTCCGCCGCGTCATCGAGATCAACCCTGCAATGACGCTCGCGAGCCTGCAGGCCGGCCGGGTCCTGCTCCTGCTCGATCGTGCGGCCGAGGCCGCGGCGCAGTTCCGCGAGCTCGCCCGACTCCATCCCGACGATGTCGAGATAAGGTCACGGCTCGTCGACTCATTGATCCGCGCGGATCTCCTGGACGAGGCTAGGAAAGAGACGGTCCTGGCCCGGCGCGATTTTCCGGAGTCGGCGTGGTTCGACTTCTGCCTGGCCCGTATCAAGGCCCGAACGTCCAGCAGAGCCGAATCCCTGGCCCTTCTGGAGACGGCCATCGCCAAGGATCGAAGCGCTTTGGACTGGGTCGCGAAGGTGCGTGATTTCGACGCCTATCGGGGAACGCCCGACTTCGACAGGATCCTGTCTATAGTGGCGCCGTGAGTGTGTGTCAGGAGGATGTTTGCCGGTGAGACGCCAGTGTGAACCAGCGTTCCTCCGCGAACGCGGCCAGTCCTCCGTAGTCCTTATTCCTGGGCGCAGGGTTGAGAGCGAGGGCCTGGCCTGCATTTTGATCATCGACGGGCATGGAGCCCGCGCTGATCGTGGAGCTGATTCCGCCCCGGGCCTTCGCCCCCGCCTTCTGTCCGTGGTCGGATTGCCCCGAGCATCAAAGGCGTATCGGGACTTTTCCCTGCTCGCGCCATGGTTCCTATCGCAGGC
>DATFVU010000134.1:0-2909 GCA_035260145.1 Candidatus Polarisedimenticolia bacterium
GAGGGCGCCCGCTGCGTGAGCTGCCACATGCGGGCCCGGACCTACATGGTGGTTGATTCTCGCCGCGACCACAGCTTCCGCGTCCCGCGTCCCGATCTCTCCGCGAAGCTGGGAACCCCCGACGCCTGCGGAGACTGCCACCGGAATCGCGATTCCCGCTGGGCCGCGGACCGGCTGCGCGATTGGTACGGTCGCCGGGAATTGCCTCCCGCGTTCGGCGAGGCCTTGCACGCGGCGCAGACCCACCGTCCCGGCGCCGATAGGGACCTGCTCCGCCTGGTGAACGATGAGGCGGCCCCCGCCATCGTCCGGGCCACGGCGATATCGCTGCTGCGCGAGGCTCCCGCGCCGGAGCTGGCGGCCGCCGTCGCGCGGGCGCGCCCGGATTCCGATCCGCTCGTTCGCGAGGCGGCGGCCTCTTCCGGAGACGCCCTCGATCCGGTCTCACGATGGGATCTTCTGTCCCCGTTCCTGCAGGATCCCGTCCGGGGCGTGCGCATCCAGGCGGCGCGGGATCTCGCGGCGACGCCGCCGGGCCGGATGGATCCGACCCGGCGCGCCGCCCTCGAGCGAGGCCTCGAGGAGTTCCGGCGGGCGCAGGAGATCAACCTGGATCGTCCCGAGGCCCATCTCAATCTGGGATCCCTGGCGGCGGAGCTCGGACGGGGCGAGGAGGCGGAGCGCTCCTACCGCGAGGCGATCCGGATCGACCCGACGTTCGTCCCCGCCTACGTGAACCTCGCCGATCTGTTGCGGACGGAGGGGCGGGAGCCCGAGGCGGAGAAGGTCCTGCGCGACGGGATCGCGGCGGGGCCGCGGGAGGCGGCGCTGCATCATGCGCTCGGTCTGGCGCTGGTGCGGCAGAAGAGAATGCCGGAGGCGCTGGCCTCGCTGCAGCGGGCGGCCGCGCTCGGTCCCGGCGTGCCGCGCTACACCTACGTCCTCGGCGTGGCCCTGAACTCCGCGGGACGATCGGCCGCCGCCCTCGAGGTCCTGCGGCGCGGCCACGAGCGCAGCCCCGGCGATCGCGACACGCTCTCTGCGCTGGCGACCATCAGCCGCGACCGGGGCTCCGTCGCGCAGGCGATCGAATACGCCCGGACTCTCGTGGACGTCGCTCCGAACGACCCGGCCGCGCAGGCGCTCTTGAGCGAACTGGAGAGGGAGCGCCAGTGATGAAGCGTCGCAGGAATCTCGTAGTCATGGTGATGGGCCTCGTTCTCCCGCTCGCGGGCCCGGCGCCGGGACGGGCCGCGGAGGAGGCGCCCAGGGCGTCCGGCGGCGAGCGCCCGAAGATCGGCCTGGTGCTGGGCGGCGGCGGGGCACGGGGCGGAGCGCACATCGGAATCCTGAAGGTGCTCGAAGAGCTGCGGGTCCCGGTCGATTTCGTGGTCGGAACGAGCATCGGATCGATCGTCGGCGGTCTCTATAGCACCGGCATGTCCCCCGCCGAATTGGAGAACATGGTCAGCGGGACCGACTGGGGCTCGATTTTCTCGGACAAGCCCGAGCGGCGGCGCATCTCCTTCCGCCGCAAGCAGGATGACGACCTCGCCCTGTTCCCCTTCGAGGTCGGCGTCGGCAAGAAAGGTCTGTCGGCCCGAGCAGGAATCATCTCCGGCACCAAAATAGACTTCTTCTTCCGCAACCTCACGCTCGAGGCCTCCGCGATCACTGATTTCAACGAACTGCATGTCCCCTTTCGCGCCGTGGCCGCCGACCTGGTCACCGGAGAGCCGGTGATCCTGGATCACGGCGATCTGACAACGGCGATGCGGGCCAGCATGTCGATCCCCGGCGTGTTCACGCCGGTCGAGATCGACGGACGCTTCCTGGTGGACGGCGGGATTGCTCTCAACCTTCCCGTCGACGTGGCGCGCGGCCTGGGGGCGGCGCGCATCATCGCCGTGGACGTCGGGACGCCGCCCAAATCATCCGCCAAGGGTCTCTCGACCGTGGGGGTGTTCAACCAGATGATCTCCCTCATGGGGCAGAGAAACGTCGACGAGCAGCGCGCGCGCATCGGCGAGGGGGATGTCCTGATCACGCCCGAGCTCGGAGACATCGGCATGGCCGACTTCACCAACATCGGCGCCGCGGTCGAGGCCGGGGAGGCCGCGGCGAGACAGCACGAGGCCGCGCTGCGCTCCTTCTCCGTCTCCGAGCAGGATTACCGGGCGGTTCTCGAGAAGCAGCGGCACAGCGGCGCGCCCTCGGTCCTGCAGGTCCCCATCGCAGCGGTCCGCGTGGATGTCCTGGGCGCCGATGGATCGCGCCAGGCCTCCGACATCCTGACGCGCCGCCTCGACACGCGACCCGGACGGCCGCTGGACAAACAGGTCCTGGCGAGAGATCTGGACAGCGTGTCGCAGGGGGGCGAATTCGAATCGGTCGATTTTCGTCTCCTCCCCGCCGGAGACAAGAGGGACCTGCTCATCCAGGCCAGGCACAAGTCCTGGGGCCCGGGCTATCTTCGCTTCGGACTGGGCGTCGACAGCAACGTCGAGGGGAACACGCAGGTCCGGGCCCTGGTGCACTACCGGCGCCCCGAGGTGAACGAGTTCGGGGCGGAGTGGAGGTCCCTCCTCAGTCTCGGCAACCCCGCGGGCCTGGACACCGAGTTCTTCCAGCCGCTGCAACGATCGGGGTTCCTGTTCGTCGCGCCGTGGCTGACCCTCGAACGCGAGCGTCTGGATTTCTACGAGAGCAGCGGCGACTTCGAGACCGTGGATCAGAGCCAGGGCGTGGCGGGGCTCGATTTCGGCGTACTGTTCCGGAACTACGGCGAGGTCCGGCTCGGCGTCCTGCGCGGACGCCTGAAGCTGGAGCCGGCCTCCGCCTCGACGCTGACGGCCATCGAGCCCGATCTGGGAGGGGCGAGGCTCCGGATCACTCTCGATCAGATCGAC
>DATFVU010000135.1:0-16401 GCA_035260145.1 Candidatus Polarisedimenticolia bacterium
CAACTTCTTCTGCTGGAAATACGGCGTCTGGTACAACCTCATGGACTGCTGCTACCGCCATTTCCACCAGACCTATTCCGGGTGCACCGACTGCGGCCAGGGCGCCAACAATCTGAAGGCGAACAAGGATCGATTTCATTCGATCGGGCACCTGGGCGAGCGACCACGCCACGGCCGCTGAGGCGGAGCCCACTCTGGATCTGATCCTCGCCAACGGGCAGGTCATCGACGGCACGGGCCGCCCCGCATTCCGGGCCGACGTCGGGATCGCGGGCGACAGGATCGTCGCGGTCGAACGGCGTCTCGAGCGCGAAGCGCCCCGGATCGACGCCTCCGGACGCGTGATCGCTCCGGGTTTCATCGACCTGCACTCGCACTCCGATCTCTGCTTCGCGCTGCCTCTGCGCGATCAGGCGCGCCTGCTCGAGGGGCGGGTGCGACAGGGGATCACGACCGAGCTTCTCGGCAATTGCGGGATCGGCTGCGTTCCCCTGGCCCCCGCGACCCGGCCCGACGTCGAGCGGATCTGCGGGTTCATCACGCCCGACGGCGTCCCCTGGAGCTGGGGATCGTTCGCCTCCTATCTGTCGCATCTGGAGACCGCCGGGGTGCTCATCAATGTGGCGTCGCTCGTGGCGCACGGCCCCCTGCGCCTGCTGGCGATGGGGGCGCGCGGCGGGCGGCCGGACGAGCAGCAGCAGCGCACGCTGGAGCGGCTGACGCGCGAGGCGGTCGAGCAAGGGGCGTACGGGGTGTCGTTCGGTCTCATCTACCCGCCGGGGCAGTTCGCCGACACCGACGAGCTGGTGTCTGTGTCGAAGGCGGCGGCCGCCGGCTCCGGGTTCGCGGCCTTCCACCAGCGGGGCAGCAGCGCCGACACGCTGATGCAGGCCGTCGGGGAGCTGGTGGAAGTGGGTCGGCGCTCGGGCGCCGCGGTGCACCATTCTCATGTCGAAACGGTGGGCCGGCGCGCCTGGCCCGGCACCCCCGAGGTCCTCGCCGCCGAAGAGGCGGCCTCGCGCGGCGGCGTCGAGATCACCGCGGACGTCATTCCGTACACCGCGGTCTGCACGACCATGCTGGCGCTCTATCCCCCCTGGTCGCTCGACGGCGGCGTCGAGGCGTTTCTGGAGAGGCTGCGCGATCCGGCCGCGCGGGCGCGCATGAAGCGCGAGATCGAGGAGACCTCCCCCGTCTGGCCGCCCTGGGAAGAGGACGGCCGCTTCACCATGAACATCGCCCGCGAGTGCGGCTGGGACCACATCCGGCTGGCGCACGTGAACGGCGCGCGCAACAAGGAGTGCGAGCACCTCACGATCGCCGCGATCGGCAGGCTTCGCGGCCGCGATCCGTTCGACGCGCTCTCCGACCTGCTCCTGGAAGAGTCCGGAATCGCCACGCAGCTCATCTTCGGAATCTCCGGAAACGAGGAGACCGACGACCCGCTGCGGCCGCTCCTGAGCAGCCCGAGGCTCGCCATCGTGTCCGACGCCTGGGAGATCGGCAAGGGATTCCCGCATCCCGGGGCCTACGGCGCCTTTCCGCGCGTGCTGGGCCACTATGTCCGCGAGCGCCGGCTCCTCGGCCTCGAAGAGGCCGTGCGCAGGATGACCTCGCTCCCCGCGGACAGGCTCGGCCTGACCGACCGGGGGCGCGTCGAAGCGGGACGGAAGGCGGATCTCCTGGTCTTCGATCCCCTGACGATCGCCGACCGATCGACCTTCACCGATCCGCGGCGCCCCGCGGCGGGGATCGACGAAGTCCTGGTCAACGGCCGGCGCCTGGTCGCGGGCAGGGAATTCCGCCCGCAGGCGGCGGGGAAGGTCCTCAGGAGAGCGGGGTGAGGCGGCTCCTTCTCGCCGGCCTGCTGTTCGGGGCGGCGTCCTTCCTGTCGTCCGCCGGGGACGAATCGCGCCCGGCGGCGGGCCTCGAGGACGTGATCCGCGCCAACAATCACGGCGCGGCCCTGATGGAGCAATACAAGCATGCGCAGGCGAGAGAAGAATTCAGCAAGGTCACGCGCGACGCTCCCGCCTGGGCCCCGGGCTTCGTCAACCAGGGGCTGGCCGCCCTGTACGCCCGCGAGACCGCGGCCGCCAGGCAGGCGTTCCTCGAGGCGGTGAGGCTGGACCCGGCCCTGCCCCATGGGCACTACGGTCTGGGTCTGGTGCTGAAGAACGAAGGAAGAACGCAGGAGGCGATCGCCAGCCTCGAGCGGGCGCGCGCTCTCGACCCCGAGGACGCGGACATCCTGTACAACCTCGGACTGCTGCACGGCCGGGTGCGCGAGTTCGATCCGGCCATCGCGTACCTGAAGCGCGCCCGCCAGCTCGACCCGAACAACATGTCGATCCGCTACCAGCTGGCGCGGGCGCTCCTGCAGTCCGGAAAGAGCGCCGAGGGCGATCGGGAGATGGCCGCCTACCAGAAGCTCTCGTCCAATCCCAGGTTCGCCGTCCCGACGGGCAACCAGTACGGAGAGGCGGGACGCTACGCGCTCGTCATCACCGACTACACAGCACTCGGCGGTCCGAAGGCCGAGTCACGGCCGATCGCCATCCGCTTCACCGACGCCACGGCCACCTCCGGCATCGGCTTCCGGCACGCCGGTCCGGGCGGCGAGCCGGGGACTCCTCCGACCAAGGCGGACGGCGGAGCCGGCGCGCGAGCGGCGCGTTACGGCTCGGGAGTCTCGATCGGGGACATCGACGGCGACGGGAAGCCCGATCTGGTCTTCGCCAACGCCTCGGCGGACGGCAAGGCGCAGCCCGCTCTGTTCAGGAACAAGGGGGACCTCACGTTCGAGGAGATCACCGGGACTTCGGGGGTGGCGTTCCGAGGGATCGGAACGGCGGCCGTTCTCGGCGATTTCGACAACGACGGGGACGCGGATCTGTACCTGACGCGCCTGGACGGCGCGGCGCTCTATGAGAACGACGGCCAGGGACGCTTCTCGGACCGCACTCAGAGGGCCGGGGTCTCCGTGAAGGGGCTTGTCCTGGGCGCTTCCTGGGCCGACGTCGATCACGACGGCGACCTCGATCTCCTGGTCACCCGGACCCCGGCTCCCGGATCGCCCGGTCCGCTCGCACCCGTGCTGTTCCTGAACCGGGGCGACGGGACGTTCAAGCCGGGCGGGGCGGTCCTGACGATCAAAGCGTCCGCGGGCGGCAGCGTCGGGGCGGTGTTCGCGGATTTCGACTCCGACCGTGACATCGACGCGGTGGTCTCATCCGCCGGCGGCGCGGATCTGCTGCTCGACAATCGGCGCGACGAGGGGTTCGCCGTGTTGGGCCGGGAGGCGGGATTGGCCGCGGCCGGCTCCGGGCGCGGGATCGCCGCCGGCGACGTGGACGGCGACGGGCTTCCGGACCTGGTGTTTGCCGCTGGACCGGGCGCGCCGCTGCGCCTGTACCTGAACGGTCCGCGCAGGACCTTCCGGTCGCAGGACGTGCCGAAGCCCAGGGGCGCGTCGATGTTCGGCGTGTTGCTGTTCGACGCCGACAACGACGGCGATCTGGATCTCTTCGCGGCGGGATCGACCCTCCTGTTCTATCTCAATGATGGCCGCGGTCGCTTCGCGGAGGCCTCCGCCGGGGCCGGGCTCGCGCAGATTCCGGTGAAGGACGGTCGCGGAGCCGCGGCGGCCGACCTGGACGGCGACGGCGATCTCGATCTCGTCGTGACACAGAACGGCGGCCCTCCCATCCTGTTGCGCAACGAGGGCGGCCACCGGAACCGCTGGCTGGAGGTGAGACCTCGGGGACTCAACAGCAACAGGGAGGGGATCGGGACGAGGATCGAGGCGCTCGCCGGTCCGACCTGGCAGCGCCGCGAGGTGCAGGCGGGGGGGGGCTACCTCTCGCAATCGCCGCCCATCGCGCACTTCGGCCTGGGGGAGCGCTCGCTGGCCGACGTCCTGAGGCTTCTGTGGCCCGGCGGCGTCCTGCAGGCGGAGATGGACGTGCCGGCCGGGCAGCGCGTGGATGAGACGGAGCTGGATCGCAAGGGATCGTCGTGTCCGCTCCTGTTCGCCTGGAACGGGAACAAGTACGGGTTCGTGACCGATCTCCTGGGCGTCGGCGGGCTCGGTCTGTGGACGGCTCCGGGGCTCTACGGCGAGCCTCAGCCGGAGGAGTACGTGAAGATCGAGCCGGGCCAGCTGGCGCCGCGGGACGGATCCCTGGTCATCCAGGTGCTGGAAAACCTCGAGGAAGTCACCTATCTGGATCAGGCGAAGCTCTTCGTCCTCGACCACCCGAAGGATATCGATGTCTATCCTCTCGGAGCGTTCGGCGCCAAGGAGCGCCAGCCCTACCGCGCGCTGGCAGTCGAGCGGACGGCCCGCATCTTCCCGACGCGCGCCACCGATCAGAACAACCGCGACGAGACCAGCCGGATTCTGTCGATCGATCGGACCTATCCGGACAACGTCCGGCCGCAACGCCTGGCGGGGTTCGCCGAGCCGCATCAGCTCACGCTCGAGTTCCCCGACGGGGTCACCCGGCTCAAGCGCCCCGTCCTCTTCCTTTACGGCTGGGTGGACTTCGAGTACTCCTCTTCGAACTACGCCGCCTCGCAGGCGGGCGTGAGGCTGAATCCGCCCGTCCTGGAGATGATGGATCGGGAGAGCGGTGAATTCCGCCCGGTGCTCGACCCCATGGGTTTTCCGCCCGGACTGCCGCGCATGATCAGCGTCGATCTCTCCGGCCGGGCGCCGCTGCAGTCGAGATACCTGCGCCTGCGCACCAACATGCGCGTGTACTGGGATCAAATCTTCATCGCCGAGCCGCTCGAAGAGGGGGCCATGGGGGAGAAAGTCAAGATCACGGAGATCAAGCCGAGCGGGGCACACCTGCACCGCCGCGGGTTCCCGAGGGAGCACAGCCCGGACGGACGCGAGCCGAAGATCTACGACTACGGGATCCTGGACAACGCGCAGCCGTTCAAGGTCATGACGGGCGACTACACACGCTTCGGCCGGGTCACCGAGCTGGTCTCCCGGACCGACGACCGCTTCGTGATCTTCGGCAAGGGGGAGGAGGTCACCCTGGAATTCCCCGCCGCGAGCCTGACGGATCTGCCGAAGCGCTGGACGCGCAGTTTCTTCCTCTACGCCAACGGCTACTGCAAGGATATGGATCCGCACACCGCCTTCGGCGACACGGTCCTGCCTCTGCCGTTCCACGCCATGTCGGCCTACCCGTATCCGGACGGCGAGGCGTACCCGGACGACGCCGAGCATCGGGAGTACCGCGCGACCTGGAACACGCGGCGCCTGGAAGGACGCTAGGGAGCGCCCCGGGGGACGAGGGGATGGCACAGCCCGTCGCGATCCTGGCCGAGAACCTCACTAAGACCTACGTGAAGCGGCGCTCGCTCCGCGAGGTCGCCCTCCACCCCGGCCGCCGGGCGGAGCGGGTCACCGCGCTGTCGGGCCTCAGCCTGGAGACGCGCGCCGGGGAGATCTTCGGACTCCTGGGCCCGAACGGCGCCGGGAAGACGACGTTCCTCAAGATACTCGCCGGGCTGGTCCTGCCGACGTCAGGGCGGGCGCTGGTGAACGGCATCGACGTGGCGCAGGACGAAAGCACCGTGAAGCGCTCCATCGGCGTCGTGACCTCCGACGAGCGGTCCTTCTACTGGCGCCTCACCGGACGCGAGAACCTCGATTTCTTCGCGCGCCTATACGGTCTCGGCGGCGCCGGCGCCCGGGTCGCGTCGGCCGATCTCCTCGAGGAGATGGACATGGGGTCGATCGCGGATCGTCCGTTCATGAGCTACTCGACCGGCATGAAACAGCGCCTCGCGATCGCCCGGGCCCTGCTGCACGACCCGCCCGTCCTGTGCATGGACGAGCCGACGCGCAGCCTCGACCCGATCGCGGCCAAGCACATGAGGTCCTTCGTCTTCGATCGTCTCAGCCGGCAGCGCGGCAAGACGGTGCTTCTGGCCACGCACAACCTCGCCGAGGCGGAGGAGATGTGCTCCCGGGTCGTCGTGCTCGATCGCGGGCGGATCCTGAAGCAGGGAACGGTGGTCGAGATCACGGCCGATCTCCCCGGGCGCGATCACTACATGCTGGCGGTGCGGGGCCTGGATTCGCCGCCGAGCGATCCGCGCTGGCGCTGCACGGTGGAACGACAGGTCGGCGGCACCCGGCACCTGATCGCAGAAGTGAATCGGGACGGCAGCGCCTTCTCCGATCTGTTGGCCGCGATTCTGGCAGCGCGGGGAACGATCGTCTCCTGCGCGCGGCGCGAGCCCAGTCTTCAGGAAATATTCGACCAGATGGGACCGGATTCCCCGGAGGGGACCGGATGAGGACAGCGCAGACGCTCCTGGCGTTCCTCAAGCGCGATTTCCTCATCGAGGTGTCGTACCGGACCTCGTTCCTGATGCAGGCGTTCGGCATCCTGTTCGGCGTGCTGGTCTGGTATTTCGTATCGCGCGTGGTGCAGGCGCCTCCGACGACCCCGGGACTCGAGGGGGCCGACTACTTCTCGTACGTCCTGATGGGTCTGGCCCTCCTGCACTATCAGTCCTCGGCCCTGACGTCGTTCAGCGGCAAGGTGCGCGGCGAGCAGATGACCGGGACCCTCGAGGCGATGCTGGTGACGCCGACGCCCATCGGAACCATCGTCCTGGGTTCGTCGTTGTGGGAGTTTCTGCTGACCTCGGTGAAGGTGCTCGCCTATGTCCTGATCGGGCGCCTGTTCTTCGGCGTGGTCATCCATCCGGCGGGCCTGCTCCCGGCGCTGCTGATCATCTCTCTGACAGTCCTGGCGTTCTCGGGCGTCGGCATCCTGTCGGCCGCCTTCGTGCTCTATCTCAAGCGCGGCGATCCGATCACCTACCTGGTGTCCAGCGCCTCGGCCCTCGTGGGGGGCGTATTCTACCCCCCGGAGGATATGTGGCCGTGGTTGTCGGGCTGGTCCCGCGTCCTGCCGATCACGTACGCCCTGCGCGGTCTCAGACGGGCGCTGCTGCTCGATCGTCCGTTCGCGGATCTGCTGCCGGACATCCGGGCGCTTTTGCTGTTCGTCGCCATTCTCCTGCCGCTCGGCGTGCTCGCCTTCCGCGTGGCCGTGCGCAAGGCGCGCCAGGAGGGGTCGCTGGTGCAGTATTGAACATCACCCGGCGCTGTGTTAGATTCACCGGCCATTCCGGTCTCAGAGCATCCGAGCGGCCTCCCGGAGGATCCCGGCGCCGCGACCACGCGGTCGAGAGCTGACGCGAGGAGACTGTCGCCTTGAAATTCGAAAAGTTGAACGTCCCGCTCGAGGGACGACGGATCGAAATCGAGGAGGGGAAGCTCCGGGTCCCGCGCAATCCGATCCTGCCCTTCATCGAAGGGGACGGCATCGGGCCCGACATCTGGGCCGCCGCGGTCCGCGTCCTGGACGCCGCGGTGAAGAAAGCGTACGGAGGAAAGCGCCAGATCCACTGGTTCGAGGTGTACGCCGGCGGCAAGGCGCGCGACCGCTACGGCGAATGGCTTCCCCAGGACACCCTGGAGGCGATCCGCACCTACACCGTGGCGATCAAAGGCCCGCTGACGACTCCCATCGGCGGCGGCTACCGCAGCCTCAACGTCACGCTGCGCCAGGAGCTGGACCTGTACGCCTGCATCCGCCCGGTGCGTTACTTCCAGGGCGTCCCGTCGCCCGTCAAGCGCCCGGAGGACATCGACCTGACGATCTTCCGCGAGAACACCGAGGACGTGTACGCGGGGATCGAGTGGCGCGAGGGGACGGAGAAGTGCCGCAAGGTGATCGAGTTCCTGAACCGCGAGATGGGCACCTCGGTCGCCGCCGACTCGGCCATCGGCGTGAAGACCATGAGCGCGCGCGGCAGCAAGCAGCTGGTCCGCAAGGCGATCAAGTACGCCATCGAGCGCAAGAAGCCGAGCGTCACCCTGATGCACAAGGGAAACATCATGAAATACACCGAAGGGGCCTTCAAGGAGTGGGGCTACCAGGTGGCGAAGGAGGAGTTTCCCGAATTCACGATCACCGAAGAGGACGTGACCAAGAGCGGCCGCCCGGCGCCGGCGAGCAAGGTAGTCATCAAGGACCGCATCGCGGATTCGATGTTTCAGCAGGTCCTCATCCGTCCCTCGGAATACTCGGTCGTGGCAACGCCCAACCTGAACGGTGACTACCTGTCCGACGCGGCGGTGGCGCAGGTGGGCGGGCTCGGTCTCGCGCCCGGCGCGAATATCGGCGACACCACGGCGGTGTTCGAGGCGACCCACGGCACCGCCCCCGCGTACGCCGGCCAGGACAAGGTCAACCCCGGCTCGCTCATTCTCTCGGGAGCGATGATGTTCGAATACATGGGCTGGCTGGAGGCGGCGGCGTTGATCGTGGAGGGGATGCAGGCGGCCATCAAGTCGAAGCGCGTCACCTACGATCTGGCGCGCCACATGGAGGGCGCGGTCACGGTGAAGTGCTCGGAATTCGCCGACAACGTGATCGCGCGGATCGAAGAGGGAAGCTGAGGAGAAGGAGATGCGCAGAAAGGTTTCGATCATCGGCGCCGGCAACGTGGGCGCCTCGGCGGCCGAGCGCATCGCGCTGAAGCGCCTGGCCGACGTGGTCATGGTGGACATCGTCGAGGGCCTGCCGCAGGGCAAGGCGCTCGATCTGAACGAGGCCGGGCCAGTGGACGGCTACGATTTCCGCCTGACCGGCAGCAACGGCTTCGAGCCGACGCGCGACTCGGACGTGGTTGTCATCACCTCGGGCCTCCCGCGCAAGCCCGGAATGAGCCGCGATGATCTGTTGCAAAAGAATTTTGAGATCGTCAAGGGCGTCACCGAACAGGTGGCGCGCCACTCGCCGCGCGCGGTCCTCATCGTCGTCAGCAACCCGCTCGACGCGATGGCTCACACCGCCCTGAAGGCCAGCGGCTTTCCGCGCGAGCGCGTGCTCGGGATGGCCGGCGTCCTGGACTCGGCGCGCATGCGTTTCTTCATCGCCGAGGCCCTGAACGTGTCGGTCGGCAGCACCCACGCCTTCGTTCTCGGCGGCCACGGCGACACCATGGTGCCGCTGCCGCGCTACTCGACCGTCGCCGGCATTCCGATCACCGAGCTCCTGCCGAAGCAGGCCATCGACGCCATCGTGCAGCGCACGCGCGACGGGGGGATCGAGGTCGTCAACCTCCTGAAGAGCGGCAGCGCCTACTACGCGCCGGCGTCCTCCATCGTGCAGATGGTGGAAGCGATCCTCCTCGACACGCACGCCATCCTGCCCTGCGCGGCCTACCTGAACGGAGAATACGGCTACCGCGACCTGTTCCTGGGAGTGCCGGCGCGGCTCGGGGCGAAGGGACTCGAGAGCGTGATCGAGATCAAGCTGACGGCCGAGGAGAAGGCGGCGCTCGATCGCTCCGCCGAGGCCGTGCGCGAGCTGGTGTCGAAGCTCAAAATCTGAACGGAGCCGTTCCGCTCGAGCTCGTCGACCCGGGGTTGATTGGCTCTCCGCCAGGCGCCTTCTCGGGGCCCAGTCCCAGGTCCGCATCGGTGCTCGAGGCCACCTCGTCCACGAGACGATCGATGGCGCGGTGCACGGTCTCGATGGTGCCGCGCGGCCGGTTGGCCAGGACCACGAAGGCCAGCGCGCGGCCGTCGCGGTTGGTGACGTAGCCGGCGAGCGTCAGGGCGCCGGCGACCCGCCCGGTCTTGGCGCGCACGCGCCTCCTCGACCCCTCGCCCCCGAAGCGCTCGTCGAGCGTCCCGTCGGCGCCGCCGATCGGCAGGGATGACACCAGTTCGGGGCCGACCTCGAAGTCATCCCACAGGCGCGCCAGCACGTCGGCCAGGAGGCGCGCCGGCACCCGGTCGTCGTCCGACAGCCCGGAACCGTCCACCAGCCGCAGCCCGGACGTGTCGACTCCGAGGCCGGCGATGTAGCTGCGCACGACCTCGATCCCCGATGCGGTCGTGCCCGGCGGCCCTGCGAACTGAGCGCCGAGCGTCTTCACCAGCATCTCGGCCATGAAGTTGTTGCTGTTTTTGTTCATGTCGCGGACCAGCGCCCCGAGGGGGCGCGACTCATGTACGTGCAGCTCGCGCGCCTTCTCGGGAACGGTGCCGACGGTGAGATTCCCCCTCATCTCGATGCGCTCCGAGCGCGCGATCTCCCGGAAGGCGTGGAGGGCGTACAGCGCCGGCTCCTCCACCGCACGGTTGAACACCGCGGGACCGCCGCCGCGCCTTATCGCGCCGTTGATCACGAGCCCGTTCCGGCCGTTCTCGAACGAACGCGACACGCTCAGACTGCTCGGTCCGGCGGTCGTGGTGGCGCGGTTCAGGACCTGGAAAAAGGAAGCGGCGGGCTCGAGCGTCAGGTCCGGGCGGGCGCCGAGGAGGGGGGACGGGTCGACGGTGACCGTGACCACGTTGAAATTGCAGGAGAGGGCGCCGATCGGCGCGTTGTACCAGGAGTCGGCGGACGGCTGCGGCCATCCCGGCGGACGCCGCACCGCGTCGAAGTACGACTCGTCCGCCACCAGATCGCCATCCACCCGGCGCAGGCCCAGGGCCGAGAGCCTGCGGGCCATGAGCCACCACGATTCCCCCACCAGATCGGGCGCGCCGGAGCCCTGGACGTACAGATTCCCCGCGAGGGCCCCGGCGGCGTCGATCGGCCCGTCCGTGAAGATGCGCGTCCGATAGACGAACTCGGGCTTCAGGAGCGCCAGCGCCGAGGCGCTGGTCAGGATCTTGAGAGTGGACGCCGGCACCAGCGGCCGATCGGCGCTGCGCATGAAGATCGGGCGCCTTTCCGGAAGGAGGAGGATGGCGATGCCGGTGTCCTCCGGACTCAGGGCCGGCGTGCGCGCCAGGGACGCCAGCCGCTCGGGAAGCGACGCCGGCGCTCCGGAGGGTTCAGCGGCGCGGACGGGGAGAACGACTTCTACGAGGAGGAGAGCGACGAGCCACACGACGCGCGCCGGTCCGATCGAAAAACCGGACCGCGCCTTCGGCGGAGAGTTCAGCTGCATCGCGCGCGCCGCTCCAACTGCAATGGCCGCGCATCGTAGCAGAGGAGGAAAGGGCTGTCAAAACAAGGGTTTGACACGATCCGGAGCGGATGCTATATAGGGTGGCCCTGATGAAGGTCCACGAATACCAGGCGAAACAGATCCTGAAGCGCTTCGGCATCGAAGCGCCCAGGGGGGATGTCGCGTTCAGCCCCAAGGAGGCCGGCGCCATCGCGTCGCGACTCGGCGGGCGATGCGTCGTCAAGGCGCAGATCCACGCAGGCGGACGCGGCAAGGGGGGCGGAGTCAAGATCGCGGCCGACGCCGAGGAGGCGGAGCGCCTGGCGCGGCAGATGATCGGGATGTCGCTGGTGACGCCGCAGACCGGACCCCAGGGGAAGAGGGTCCGGCGTCTCCTGATCGAAGAGCCGGTCGACATCGCGCGCGAGATTTATCTGGGGGTGACGCTCGACCGGGCCCGGTCGATCCCGATCGTCATGGCCTCCGGCCAGGGGGGGATGGAGATCGAGGAAGTCGCGCGCAAGGATCCCTCGGCGATCCGCTTCGAGCCGGTGGAGCCGCTCCTCGGCTTTCGGCCCTACCAGGGCCGCCGGACCGCGTTCGCCCTTGGCCTGAAGGGGGAGGAGGCGACTCGCGCCGCCCGGCTGATGCAGGCGCTGGTCCGCGCGTACGACGAGACGGATGCGCAGCTCGTCGAGATCAATCCGCTGGTCGTCACGCGCCAGGGGGCCGTTCTGGCGCTCGATGCGAAGATGAGCTTCGACGACAACGCGCTGTTCCGACATCCGGAGATTCGTGAGCTCAGGGATCCCGACGAAGAGGATCCTCTCGAGCTCGAAGCGTCCGCGCACGGGCTCAATTACATCAAGCTGCAGGGGAACGTCGGCTGCATGGTGAACGGCGCCGGCCTGGCGATGGCGACCATGGACATCATCAAACTGGTCGGCGGCGAGCCGGCCAACTTCCTGGACGTGGGAGGGGGCGCCACCTCCGAGCAGGTCGCCTCCGCGTTCCGCATCCTCCTCTCCGATCCCGGCGTGAAGGCGGTCCTGATCAACATCTTCGGCGGGATCCTGCGCGTGGACGTCCTGGCGCGCGGCCTGGTGGAGGCGATCCAGAAGGTGGACGTCCGCGTGCCGGTGGTGGCGCGTCTGGAGGGGACGAATGTCGACGAGGGGCGGCGCATCCTGAAGGAATCGGGGCTGAATTTCACGCTGGCCGACGGCATGCTGGACGCGGCGAAAAAGGTCGTGGCGCTGGCGGGTGCGCGATGAGCATCCTGATCGACAAGACCACGCGCGTCCTGGTGCAGGGGATCACCGGGCGCGAGGGGACGTTCCATGCCCGCGGGTGCCGCGAGTACGGGACACAGATCGTCGCCGGGGTCACGCCCGGTCGCGGCGGAGCGACTCACGAGGGCGTTCCGGTCTTCGACACGGTCGCCGAGGCGGCGGAGAAGACGCGCGCCGACGCCTCGATGATCTTCGTACCGCCGGCGGCCGCGGCGGACGCCATCCTGGAGGCGGCCGACGCCTCACTGAGGCTTGTGGTCTGCGTCACCGAGGGGATCCCGACCTCCGACATGGTGCGGGTGAAGGCCGCGCTGCGGGGGCGGAACACCCGTCTCATCGGGCCGAACTGCCCGGGGATCATCTCCCCCGGTCAGTGCAAGATCGGCATCATGCCGGGCTACATCCACGCGCCGGGTCCGGTCGGCGTGATCTCGCGCAGCGGGACGCTGACCTACGAGGCGGTCGCGCAGCTATCGCGACGTGGCATCGGGCAGAGCACCTGCATCGGCATCGGCGGCGACCCGATCATCGGGACCTCGTTCGTGGACGCCCTGGCTCTGTTCCGCGACGACGCGGCGACGCGCGCCATCGTGCTCATCGGCGAGATCGGCGGCAGCGCGGAAGAGGAGGCGGCGCGCTTCGCGGCCAAAGAGCTGAAACAGCCGATCGTCGCCTTCGTCGCGGGCCAGACGGCCCCGCCTGGCAAGCGGATGGGGCACGCCGGCGCGATCATCGCGGGGGGACATGGGACGGCGGCCGAGAAGATGGCGGCCCTGCAGGAATCGGGGGCGCACGTCCTGCGCAGCCCCGCCGAGATCGGGGAAGCGGTGGAAGCGCTGCTGCAGAAGAAGGATGCCCCCTCCACGGGGGCGCGAGGGCGGGCATGATCGAGAAGACGTTGTCCATCGTGAAGCCGGACGGGGTCGCGAAGAACCTGGTCGGCGAGGTCGTTCGCCGCTTCGAGGCGGCCGGCCTGAGGGTGGTGGCGCTGAAAATGATCCGCCTGGACCGCGGGGGGGCCGAAGGCTTCTACCACGTTCACCGCGAGCGCCCGTTCTTCCCGTCACTCGTCGCGTTCATGACCTCGGGGCCGATCGTCCCGATGGTGCTCGAAGGGGAGGACGCCATCGCGAAGGTGCGGACGATCATGGGCGCGACCGACCCCGCCAAAGCCGGCGCCGGCACGATCCGCAAGGACTTCGCATCCTCGATCGAGAAGAACATCGTGCATGGGTCGGACGGGCCGGCGACCGCCAGCTTCGAGATCGGCTACTTCTTCAGCTCCCTGGAGATCCCGCCGCGCTGAGACACGCGGGCTCCTCCCGGCTCGATCCGCCGGGCGCCCCGGACCGCCCGCCCGTCCACTGTGAGGCTCGATGAAAGACTTCAGGCGCCTGCTGCGTTACGTGCGGCCCTATCTCGGCCGCCTGGTCTCGGCCGCCGTCTGCTCCGGCTTCATCTCCCTCGTCTTTCTGGGGCTCCTGATCCTCATCCAGCCGATATCCGAGCTGCTGTTCCCAGGGGCGGAGGCGCTGGCGGGCGCGGGGGCCGGGAAGCTGCGCCCATTCGATCAGCTCAGGAAGCTCCTCGGGTCCGTCGGAATGGCCGCGCCCGGCATGTCCTTCACGAGCTTCCTGGCCGACGGAACGAGAGGCGCCATCGTCCTCGTCTCGATCCTGATCGTGGTGCTGTTCGTCCTCAAGGGCGTCTTCACGTACCTCGCCTCGTACCTGACGCGCTCCGCCGGACTGCAGGCGGTGCGGGATCTTCGAGTCGATCTGTACGCCCGCATCCAGCGACAGTCGCTGGCGTTCTTCTCGGACCACCCCTCGGGGAGCCTGATCTCGCGCATGGTGAACGACGTCGGGCGCCTCCAGAGGCTCGTGTCGGGCGACCTCGCCGAGGTGTTCCGCCTGGGGGCGATCGTCATCGGTCAGGCCGTCTGGCTCTTCTATCTCAACGCGAGGCTTGCCTCGTTTTGTCTGATCCTGCTGCCGCTGCTCGTCTATCCGGTGGCGCGTTTCGGAGCGCGCCTCAAAGCGACCAGCCGCCGCAGCCAGGAAAAGATGGGCGAGGCCGTGGACGTCATGAAGGAGGGGATCACCGGAACGCGTGTCGTGCAGGGCTTCGGGATGGAGGACTTCGAGATCGGCCGTTTCCGCAAGGCGCTCGATCGGAACCAGAGCGCCGAGAAGCGGGCGGCGCGGCTGGTCTCGCAGACGGCCCCGGTGCTGGAGTTGATGGCGGCCATCGGCGCAGCCATCCTGCTGGCCTACGCCCTGCAGCGCATCCACGCCGGTAAACTCTCGCCTGGCGGCTTCTTCACCTTCATCGCCGCCCTGGGCATGATCTTCGTGTCGATCAAGAACCTCGTCAAGATCAACAACGAGGTGCAGCAGGCGATGGCGGCGGCCCAGCGCGTCTTTCAGCTCATGGACCTGCCGAATCGCGTCCGCGAAAAACCGGAGGCCGTGGAATTGCCGGCCTTCCGCGAGCGCATCGAGTTCCGGGAGGTCCACTTCGCCTACGGGCACGCGCCGGTCCTGAACGGTATCAACCTCCTCGTGCCCGCCGGGCGGGTCGTGGCCCTGGTCGGCTCCAGCGGCGCGGGAAAATCGACGCTGGTGAACCTGCTGCCGCGCTTCCACGACGTGAACGGCGGGGCGGTGCTGATCGACGGCCACGACGTGCGTGACGTATCGCTGGCGTCGCTGCGCAGGCAGATCGGAATCGTCACACAGGAGGTGATCCTGTTCGATGACACGGTGCGGAACAACATCGCCTACGGGCGCGCAGACGTGCCGATGGATCAGGTGCGGGCGGCGGCGCGCGCGGCGCACGCCGAGGCGTTCATCGAGGCGCTGCCGAGCGGCTACGAAACGACCCTCGGGGAGGCGGGCCACCGGCTGTCCCTCGGGCAGCGGCAGAGGATCTCGATCGCCCGCGCGATCCTGAAGAATTCACCGATCCTGATCCTGGACGAGGCCACCTCGTCGCTCGACGCGGAGTCGGAGGCCGAGGTCCAGGGGGCTTTGCAAAACCTGATGTCGGGACGCACGGTTTTCGTCATCGCGCACCGCCTCTCGACGGTCCGCCGGGCCGACGTCATTCTCGTTCTCGACGCGGGCAGCCTGGTCGAGCAGGGCACGCACCCGGAGCTGCTGGCGCGCAAGGGGCTGTATGCGCGCCTGCACGCCCTGCAATTCAGGGACGATCGGCCCGCGCCGGAGGCCTCGGTCCTGTAAACGGTTCACCCGATCGTCTCGGGCCCGTCCCGAGACCAGGAGCGAACGCATGTCCCTGGCGGTCCGCGTTTTCCGCAGCGACGGAAACTGTCTCCTGCTGATCCTGCTTCTCGGTGTCACCCTGTTCGCCACCGGGCTGGGCGCGCGCGATCTCTGGGCCCCGGACGAGCCCGACATCGGCGAGGTCGTGCGCGAGATCCACCTGACCGGGTCATGGGCCGTCCTGCGCGACAACCAGGAGCTCTACTTCGAGAAACCGCCGCTCTACCCGTGGCTGGCGGCGGTCGCCTCCCTGCCGGCGGGGAGGCCCACGGAGTTCGCCGTGCGTCTTCCCGCGAGCCTGGCGGCGCTTTTCGGCCTGGTGGCGATCTTCTACCTGGGAAGGGGCCTGTTCGGAAGGCGCACAGGCGCTCTGGCCGCGATCGTGCTGGCCACGACCTACGGATATTTCATGGAGGCGCGCTGGGCCCACCCCGACATGCTGTGGACCTTCCTGCTCCTGATGGCCTGCCTGGCCTTTCACCGGGCCTACCGGTCCGGCGGCGATCCGCGCTGGATGGCGGCCTTCTATCTGTCGATCGGCCTGGCCAATCTGACCAAGGGACCGCATGGACTCCTGATCCCACTGCTCGCCGTGCTCGTGTTCCTGGCCGCTTCGCGCGACCTGGGGTTCGTCCGGCGCACGGGATGGTGGTGGGGCCTGCCGCTGGCCCTGGCGCCGGTCGGCCTGTGGATCGCCGCGTACCGCAGCACGGGAGAGCCGTTCCCGCTCGAGGCGCTTGTCCTGCGGCTCACGCACCGCTTCACGCGCGGCGAGCACCACGCGCGGCCCTTCTACCACGTGCTGATCA